>NZ_QHHV01000639.1:0-628 GCF_003947245.1 Actinoplanes sp. ATCC 53533
GGTTCGGCGAGGTCGACGGCGTTCCGGTCTACGTCACCAACGGGGCCGGATTCTGGGGGCCGACCGGTCCGCGTTGGCGCGCCGCCACAGGTCACCGTCATCGAGTTGCGTACTCCTTAGCAGTGAATCTTGGACGTTCCGCTGAGCCACGGGGCACATCTCCGCAGGATTCAATCGTGGATCGGTTATGTCACTTCGCGCGTGGCGGCTCGTGGCGCGCCGGGAGCTCGTGACAGGATGCAGCGTGCCCTCGGTTAGCGCAGGGTCCTCGGTCGCCGCGGACACATACGTCGCGGATCTGCACATCCACTCCAAGTATTCGCGGGCCTGCAGCCGCGATCTCACCCTGCCGAACCTCGCCTGGTGGGCCCGACGCAAGGGCATCGCGGTCCTGGGCACGGGGGACTTCACGCACCCCGCCTGGTTCGACCACCTGCGGGAAAATCTCCGTCCCGCCGATGAGCCCGGTCTCTACCGCCTCGGCACCGACGCGGAGCAGGAGGTCAGCCGCAAGCTGCCGCCGATCCTGCAGAGCAGCTCGGACGCGCGGTTCATGCTCAGCGTCGAGATCTCCACGATCTACAAGCGCGACGACCGCACCCGCAAGGTGCACCACCTGATCTACATG
>NZ_QHHV01000640.1:0-588 GCF_003947245.1 Actinoplanes sp. ATCC 53533
TGCCTTCACTTGGCTATTCGAAGAGGTCGGCCAGCACGCCGACGCCGGCGTTGAGTTGGTCGAGGAGGTGGTCGCTGGTCGGTTCGCTTGACTCCACTACCGCCTGGCCGAGGCCGGGAAGAACGGCGATCGTCTCACCTTCGGTGAGGGAGAGTCGCCAGCTTCCGTCGGTGGCGTAGACGGCTACTCCATGGCAACGCCGGTATTGGCGTGTCGCGGCGAGTAGCCGCGGCAGACGTGGGTCAAGAAGAGGATCCGCGATGCCTTGCACGCCAAGGCGGACTTGGATCGCTGCGGCGCCGGGTGGCGCGTCGAGAGTGAGGTCGTCAAGGCCGAGCTCGGACGCCGTGCGGGCACACCAGAGATCATCATCGATGAATGTAATGGCGCCCAGGAGCTGTAAATCGACTTCGGCGCGAGTGATGGTGCGTCCGGTGATGGCGCTGAGGTATCTGGCGGTTTCGTCTGTCGGGTCGACCAGGGTGTGGTTGAACGCGGCGATGATGATGGGCTGGGCCTCCACAATTCGTTCCCGACGGCGTGGACCAGGCTGTACGGTCAGCCAGCACAGTGCGGCAGCGGCTTCCG
>NZ_QHHV01000641.1:0-627 GCF_003947245.1 Actinoplanes sp. ATCC 53533
GAGGTGCGGCGCTTCCTCTCCCGCTACGACAACCTTCTGGGCATCGCCCCGCTGGAGCCGATAGCGCCTCCGAGCCTGAACGCATCCGTGACTGCCGCGCATGAGGCGTACCAGGCCGCACGGTACGAGGACGTGATTGCCGGGCTACCGAGCCTGCTGTCCGACGCCGATGTGCTGCACCGGACGGCTGTGGGTGACGAACGGCGCGATGCTCTGCTCGGCTACTCGTCGGCGTATGCCGTGGCAGCGAAGCTGTTGACGAAGGTCGGTGCTGGCGACCTGAGCCTCTTGGCAGCGGACCGGTGCGCGTCGGCCGCCGTTGAGGCCGACTCGATGACGGCGCGAGGAATGGCGGCCTACCAGGTGGTCTGCGCTCTGCTGCGCAGCGAGCGACCCGAGGACGCGGAGCCGCTAGCGGTCCGAATGGCGGAAGAGACACAGCGGCAAGCCAGACCTGACCGTCCGACCTTGGCCTCGGTGGCCGGCTCCCTCTGGTTGATCGCGGCGATCATCGCATCGCGGCAGACGGACCGCGACGAGGCCTGGCGCCGGCTGGACCAGGCGCAGGCACTCGCGGACATGATCGGCGAGGACGGCAACTTCGCGTGGACAGGATTCGGGTTTACG
>NZ_QHHV01000642.1:0-669 GCF_003947245.1 Actinoplanes sp. ATCC 53533
CGCCCGGCTGGTCTACATCTGATCACCATTCGTCCACGCTGCCTCACACGACAATGAGGCGACCGGTCACACGGTGGACGGCCCTGGCGGGCTCCGCTGCCGATTCGTGTTCGCCCAGTACCGGCGGTCTGCGCCCGTACCTGGCGAAAGCTCCGCACGCCGCCACGAGACGTCACAGGGCCGATCGCTTCGGTGATCCGGTCTCGGATCCGGCGACGTAGGCTGCCCTGGCTAAAACCTGGACCGCGTTGAAACCGCCGCGACATCGGCGTCGGTGAGCGGCGTTGCCGCCGTCGACCGTGACGGCACCGTGATGATCGGCAACGACGTGACCTGGAGCAGACGAGCGGCGACACTGCCGAGCATGAGGTTGATCAGTGATCCATGCCCGCGGTTGCCGATGACGAGCACGTCAGCGGCAGCGGCTTCGGCAAGCTCCAGAATTGTGCGCGGAACGTCACGGGTGGTGGCTTTGGACGACACGACGGTGGCCTGGACGCCGTCGTCTTGCAATCGTCGAACCATGCGGTGAAGTGAGGCCAGCACGGGCCTGCCGTCCTCGGCCAGGAAGCCGGACCTACTGATCGTGACCTCCTGGACATAGATGATCGTCAGCGTTCTGCCGGTGGCCCGCGCGAGACCTTCCGCGAGGGGCAGCGCCTCGGATGC
>NZ_QHHV01000643.1:0-584 GCF_003947245.1 Actinoplanes sp. ATCC 53533
GCGGCGGCAGGTGGCGGGACTTGTCGGTCAGGACGCGTAATGCAGGATCACGTTGTGCACGTGCTGGGTCTTCTCCGAACCGCGGAACTCGACCTCGTAGGTGTGGGTGCCCACGCTGATCGCGATCGTGCCGGTCGAGAAGAACTGGCCGGCCCAGCTCTTGTTGCTGACCACGCTCACGCTGCTCACCTTGGAGTAGGGGATGCTGGTGATCGCGAAGCGCTTACCGACGAAGGACTTGTCCTGGATGATCACCCGGCGGGTGGTGAGGCCGATGAAACCGGTGCCGGCGCCGACGGCGTCGTACACCGCGATGATCTGTTCACCCTCGAGCAGGCCGCTCTCGATCTGCTGGAGCTGGCCCTTGCTGTCGTATATCGGCGCCGTCATGGTCAAGAGGCTACTGGGAGCCCACCACGGTGCGGTAGGCGTCCTCGATGCGCGCGGCCAGCGTTACCTCACCATCGGTGATGGCCTTGCCGTCGGACGCGCCCAACAGGATCTGCGTGTGACCTTCTACCCGCCGGATGTTGGGCCGCAGGCGCAAGGTGTCGGCGGCGACCTTGATCCGCTCCGTGAGGTCG
>NZ_QHHV01000644.1:0-657 GCF_003947245.1 Actinoplanes sp. ATCC 53533
GCACTGAGGGCGTGCCGATGCACCGCGGTGACCGCATCACGCTCGACAAACCAGTAGTGGGGGATCCCGGCCTTGGCGTACTCGACCTTCTTGATCATCCGATCGGTGACCTCGGAACCCCTGGAAACCACCTCAACAGCGAGCAGGAGCCCGACCGTCCCGGCATAGCTCGACCTGGCCGGGCGCGGCGGCATGCCTTCCGCCCACACGGTGAGGTCAGGAACTCGCCCGCCACCGACATCGATGCCGCAGTCCGTGACAACCTGCTCCGGGCCGTAGCCATTGGTGAGGAACCAAGCGAACATCCGCGACACGATAAGCGCGTGATCAGGATCCGCGGGCGGCATGACGGACAACACTCCCTCGGGACTGAGTTCGTAACGGTGGTTCTCATCGGCTGCCGCCATCACAGCAAGGTCATCCAATGTCACCTGCGTCGGCATACTCGCACCCACTGCCTCGGCGCTCACCACGCCTCCCCTGCAAGTCGCGCTGCTCCCGCCAGCAATCCGGGCGGACAGACCGCGCCCGACGTGCCTCTGGCTGGAAGAGCCAGAGCCAGCTCGTCCAGAACTTAAGGCCTCCACCCCGAGGTTGAGGCCCTTTGGATCCTACAGTGCGCCCGAAGGGACTCGAACCTCGAACCCTCCGATCCGT
>NZ_QHHV01000645.1:0-647 GCF_003947245.1 Actinoplanes sp. ATCC 53533
GGAGCCGGGCGGGTAGGTCTCGGACAGCGCGCGGTTCAGCAGCGGCTTGTCCTTGTCCTTGTTCAGCTTCTCGTACGCCGCCGCGGCCGCCTTCGTGTCGTGGCTGGCCATCGGGTTCGGGTCGTAGCTGGGGAACGAGGCCAGCGCCTGGATCGCCCCGGTGCGCGGGTCGATCGCCACCGCGGAGCCCTTCTTGGCGTTTCCCTCGTTGTTGGTGAGCTGCTTCCAGGCCACTTCCTGCGCCTTGGGCTCGATCGACAGCACCACGTTGCCGCCGCCGGCCTTGTCACCGGTGAACATGGCGCTGACCCGGTCGGCGAAGAGCTTGTCGCTGGCGCCGGAGAGGAACTCGTTCTCGCTGCGCTCGATGCCGACCTCGGCGATGTTGACCGGCTTGTAGCCGACGATCGGCGCGTAGACCTGCCCGCCGGGATACTGCCGGAGGTACTTCAGGGTGTCGTCGGTCAGCTTGTTCTGGGCCAGCGGCTGACGCCCCGCCTCGATGACGCCGCGCGGCACTTCGTATTCGGCCACCCGGACGCGGCCGTTGTATTCGTTGGTGCGATATTCGTCGGCCTTGTAGCCCTGCACCCAGTTCAGGTTGGCGAAGAGCAGGCCGAACAGGACGAGGATGACCACGCCGGCCC
>NZ_QHHV01000646.1:0-621 GCF_003947245.1 Actinoplanes sp. ATCC 53533
CTCGTGCACCTCGTCGCTCTTGGTCTTGAAGAAGCTGGTGAAGCCGAGCGCACGCAACTCGTCCTCAAGCTGACTGGTCGGATACTCCGGCAGCAACACCGTCGCCTTCTTACTGACGAAACGCTTCAGGTGCGCCGCGTCGAAGTGGTCGCGGTGCAGGTGGGAGACGTACAGGTAGTCGACGTCGCCGAGACTCTCCCAGTCGAGCAGGGAGTTGTCGGGGAACGGGAACCACGACGCGAAATACGCCGGGTTGACCCACGGGTCGCACAGAATGCTTCCCGCGCCCGTGTCGATCCGCATGCTCGCGTGGCCAGTGCCCGTGATCCGCACCGTTCAGCTCCCTCGGTCCCGCAGATGTCCGACGGCATCGAAGGTACCGGGTCCGGGTTGGTGGGCCGCGCGCGGAGGCGCCATGCGAAACTGATCGGGTTGTCATCACCATCGTCGCAGGAGGACCGAGTCGTGGCAGAAGAGCCGGTTTACGCACCCGACCAGCTCAAGCCGGGCAACCGCAAGTGGGCCCGGATCGGCGCCATCGGCACCGCCGTGATTCTGCTGGCGATGCTGATCGGCAACCACGAGGGCAACACCGAGAACATCTGGCTCATCGGCACCGCG
>NZ_QHHV01000647.1:0-666 GCF_003947245.1 Actinoplanes sp. ATCC 53533
ACCAGAGACGCGATGCCGCAGCGAGAGCAGCCGCAGGCAGCTGCATGAACCCTATGCGACGCCGGGACGCGGGCAGTTGCCGGCAGTCCAGGTGTCGTAAGGGATCACCCAGTTCAAGCAGTAGTCTCCGGTGCGCTGCTGGGTGCTGTCGGCGGTCAACGTGCTGACGTCGTCGCGCCAGTACCGGGCGTCGCCGCCGCCGGAAGGGCGCAGTTGGACGTTGTCGACCGTCACTGGAGGCACGTCGATGCGGGTCGGGCGGCGAGGGTCGGTGTAGACCTCGACGTACTGCTCGACGTACGCGCTCGGTCCGATCGGCAACTTCTGGGCGGTCAACAACTGCCACCGATTGTTCCACCATAGCCACGCCTGCCAGACGCCGTCGGCGCCGGTTCGGACCTCCAGCCATACCTTGTCGCCGGGATTGATGGCGTATTGTTCATAGAATTGCCACGCTCCGCTGTTGGTATCGAAGGTGTAGACGCGCTGACGGCCAGAGCCGGCCCAGCCGGTCTCGGCCCAGCCCGCCTCGAGCCACGCGATGCTGCCGCTGCCCATGTCGCGCTTGACCATGAACCGGCCAGCCACGAAGTCGTAGGTGTTCTGGCGCACGGCGGCGTCCACGACCGACATACGCCCCGAGACACCGTTCCACTCCCCGCCGGT
>NZ_QHHV01000648.1:0-598 GCF_003947245.1 Actinoplanes sp. ATCC 53533
TCGTGACCGGGCTGGGCGAGTTCAAGTCCATCAAGATCGACCCGAAGGCGGTCGACGCGGAGGACGTCGAGACGCTGGAGGATCTGGTGCTCGCCGCCATCCACAACGGGTCCGAGGCGGTGCGGGAGCTGACCGAGCAGAAGATGGGTCCGGCCACCGGCGGCCTGGGCGGCCTCTCCCTCCCGGGATTCTGAGCCTGTGTACGAGGGTGCCATCCAGGATCTGATCGACGAGCTGGGCCGGCTGCCGGGCGTGGGCCCGAAGAGCGCCCAACGGATCGCCTTCCACGTCCTGTCCGCCGATCCCGCCGACGTGAACCGGCTGGCCAACTCCCTGCGCAGGGTGAAGGAGCTGGTCCGGTTCTGCACGATCTGTTTCAACGTCGCCGAGTCGGAGCAGTGCCGGATCTGCCGCGACACCCGTCGCAGCAACGAGGTGCTCTGCGTCGTGGAGGAGCCCAAGGACGTCGTCGCGATCGAGCGGACCGGCGAGTTCCGCGGTCGCTATCACGTCCTGGGTGGCGCCATCAATCCGCTCGAGGGCATCGGCCCGGACAACCTGCGGATCCGTGAGCTGCTGATCAGGCTCAGCACCGGCG
>NZ_QHHV01000064.1:0-67747 GCF_003947245.1 Actinoplanes sp. ATCC 53533
ATCCAGATGTCGGCCTCGCCTGGCTGCCACTGCCCGGCTGAGATCAGGCGTTGCACGACCTCACGTAGTTGAGCGGCGGTCACCGTCGCGGCGTCGTTACCGGGGATGAGCCGGCGGGCGTCCAGCGGCGCGGTCCACGAATGACGTCCGCTCTGCAAAGCGACGACCACCGAATACGGCCAGCCCGGGACACCGATATGGGTGTCCTTGGTGCGGCCGTAGGTGTGACACAACACCCGCTGCGGACTGGTGTGGGCCTCCGGGCGCAGCCAGCACGTCACGTCCACCGCGAGGACGATCCTGCCGTCGGCAGCCCGCGGGACCGGCACCGCGGACAGGGCGGTCCGCAGCCGGTCGACATCGATCCGGCCGCGATTCAGCGCCGCATACATCGCGCCGTGGCCACGCCGATGCTGCCCGGCCAACGACAACTCGGCCAGCGAACGCACCGGTGTGTCCCCGCACAACACAGCGTCTGCCAGTTCGAACAACGCATCGGCGCGTGCGGTCAGACAGCGATGGAACTCGGCCCGGAACCCGGCCAAGCGCCCGAGAGCACCAGCCGGATCGACGTCAGGCACACTGATCATCAGACAGCCCTTGGTTCGGTTCTTCTTCCCTAGACAAGAGGAATGATCGATCAAGGGCTGTCCTCATGATCAGCCGGGGTCGATGTCACCCAGCCGCACGTTAAAACTCAAGCTAGGTGAGCTGCGGTTCGCGCGGCTCGTCGAGGCGTTCGGCGTCGTGACCCGGCTGCTGCCCGGCGGCCCGGAGGGCCTTCACCGTCTTGACCGTGGCGGCCCACGAGCAGTCCTCCGGATAGAACGAGTGGCCCAGCGTCGGCGGATCCGCGATGTCGCCGGCCGGCTTGCCGTAGGCCGGATCCTGGAGCCGGCAGTCGATGCAGGAGGGATCGAAGACCGGGCCGCCGATCGGGTCGCTGGGCCGGTAGAGATTGCGCCACGGCCACCCGGCCATCGGGGCGTCCGGCTTGCCGAGCAGGAACGAGCCGGTGCGATGCAGCTCGGCCGGGCCGAAGTAGGCGGGGAAGAACCGGGAGTACAGCCGGCGCAGCGGAGAGCCGTAGGTGAGAAGCGCCACGGAGCTGCTCTGTTCGTACGTCAGCTGCATGACGACCGCCGCGCCCAGGATCGTGCCCTGGGAGTGGCAGGAGAGCAGGACGTTGCTCTTGCCTTCCCGGCGCAGGTGCTCGATCCGGTTGATCAGCTCGGGCACCGCCCGCTCGGCGTAGCACGGCGGGGCGAGCGGATGCGCCGCCCGGGGCCAGAACGTGCCGAGGTCCCAGATGACGCCGACGATCCGCCGGGTGTTCGCATCCTGATAGGCCCGCCGGCCCAGGTAGATCAGCCCGGCCGCGAACAGGCCGATCAGCCAGTCGCCGACGTTGGCCATGCCGCGCAGGATCACCGTGTCGGTGACCGCCGTCTGATTCACCCGGTAGCCGACCGAGGCGGCGCCGATCACCAGCACCATGAGGATGACGAACCAGCCGGTGACCTTACGGAGCTTGTCATCCACGGTGGCCCCGGCCCGTTGCCGGGCGATCGCCTTCGCGCGCGGGTCGTCCTCGGCGTTGCCGGGATATTCCTTGAGAACGGCCTGCAGGTTCTTGGCGCTGGTGACCCAGCGCACGGTCACGTAGCCGGCGATGCCGAGGACCAGGGCGATGGCGGCGAGGACCAGCGCGACCGCCGCGGCCCAGAAGTACGGCATCGGCGTGACCATCGGATCGATGCCCACGTCCCGGGCCATCGGCTTGCCGAGCAGGTGGGCCACGGCCAGCACTAGGGCGGCCGCGTAAGCCCCGGACAGCGCCGAGCCGAACAGCATCAGCACCGCGGTGGCGTAGCCGTGCCAGGCCACCGGGTTCTCCGGATCGGCGGGGGCCCGTCGCATCAAGGACAGCAGGAGCACCATGACGAACAGCAGCACCGCCTGGGCCGCGATATCGACGTGCACGGCCGCTGACAGCCACGGCAGTGAGGTGCGCGTCGCTCCCGGAGCTCCGGTGGGCACCGGCTGCGCGAACCAGAGCCAGGACAAGGCCGCCACGATGAGCGCGACCGCGACCCAGGGCAGCGCGGTGATGACCACGGTGAGGCCGGTGCCCTTGGCCTCGTCGCTCTTGGTGGGCCGGTCCGACATGCTCGGCAGCACGGCCAGGACGACGCTGGACAGGCCCACCGCGAGCAGGATGACCATCAGCACCTCGCCGAGTGTCGGCCCGGCCGGCCAGTCGCGGGTGAACGGTGCCAGTGCCAGGATCCCGACCAGCGCCAGCGCGCCCGAGATGTGCACGGCCCGCAGCCGGCGCACCGGCTTCGCACTGTTCCACATCCGCCGGTTCTCCAGCGGCGGCAGCGGGGGTTTCTCGGCGGGTGTGGCGTCCTCGACCGGAGTGACCTCGTTGGCGGCCCAGGTCTTGTGGGCCAGCCACCACAGCAGGGCGATCACGGCCAGCGGGAGCAGGGCGGTCACCGCGATCCGGCGTCCCGTGCTGTCCAGCCACGGCCACGACAGCCAGCCCGCCCCCGCCGAACCGCAGGAATCCCCGCCGTCCGGGCGGACACACTGCCAGCCCAGGAAGTCCATCGACACGTTCACCGTCGCGAGCACGAGCGTGGCGGTGATGGTCAGGGCGAACAGCCGCTGCACCGCCTCGCCGACGCCCTGCCGGAGCCCCGGCCGGTGCGTCGGCCGGGCGTAGAAGGCGACGTTGGCCAGCAGGAACGGGATCAGCAGCAGCCACAACGCCCGCAGCTTGCTGCCCGCGGTCAGACCACCCCACGAGTACGCCTCGAGCACGGTCGCGCCGGTGTCCTCCGCGATCGACTCGGCTTGCCAGACGCGCCGGTAGAAGCCGCTCGAAGCGTCGCCGGAGACCCGGTGCACCGTCGGGTGCTCGAGCATGCTCTCCGGTGGTGTGCCCGACACCCCGTGCACCCGCAGCTCGGTCCACTCCGGCGTGCCACGTTCCACCCAACCAGCCATGGCGCTGGGTCTACCACCGTACGACCTGGGCCGCAGTCACCGATCCGACGTATCAGCCGGGCCTCCGGCGAAGATCACCCGTTCGGGGCTCTCGGGTGCGCGCCACTCTGGCTCGGGCGCGCCGGTCAGCAGGGCGCGGTGGTCCAACCGCATAGCGCCCATATTGGAACAAGAAGTAACATTAACAGTCAAGCGGTGCCGGTGCGTGACGGGCGTGCGCGGCAAGCCGAACCGTTGGCGTAGAAGTGACATGTCAACACCGCGCCATTTGCGGCGGATGCGCCCGTCCACATCGGATCCTGAATGCCCTTTTCCCAGTTCAGCGCCGAGATGTGGGACGGTGGGCGGTGGTGCCCGCGGGTGCGTCGCCCGGGGTGGTCGCCGTCGAAAGGGGCAGGGTCTGAACCGCTTAACCCAGGTGTGACAAATCCATATTATCGTCGGCCCTTGGTCGTCAATTCACCCAAAGATGCACCGGAACGCGGTATTCCGGAAAGGGTCGGGAATGTGGGACGCAACGGGGAATTCAGTCACTCTGACCATCGGCATCGCCTCCTCGCCGGAGGACCGCCAGCGGCTCGCGCAGGTGCTGGGCGCGACCGAGGCGTTCCTCATCGTCTCGAGTGTGGACCAGGCCCGGCACTTCCTGAACGTCGTCGAGGCGTCCGCGGCGGCGGGCAAGCCGCCGGACCCACCGGCCGCCGAGCCCGTGCCGGAGGCGACCCGGCCGGCGTTGAGCGTCGACTCCGAGCGGCGCGTGCTGCGCTGGCAGCACCGTGAGATCGAGCTGACCCCGCTGGAACACGCCCTGATGCGCTGCCTGGTCACCGGCCCCGGACAGGTCTGGACCTTTCAGCGGCTGCACCTCGAGGTGTGGGGAACCGAGCATCTCGGCCGCGGCTCCGACATCCATTCGGTCGTCCGCCGGGTGCGGGCCAAGCTGGCCCTGCTGAACGCCACGGCGAGAATCCATGCCGTCCGGGGCGTGGGCTTCCGCCTGACTGCCCCGATCTGAGCGACGAACCGGCCCGCCTGCTGGCGGCAGGCGGGCCGGCCGGTCAGGCGATCAGCAGCGTACGGGCGTCAGGGCGAAGTCCTCCACCGTGGGCGTGCTGGTGTTGATCTTTGTGGTGCGGGTCTGTGGCTTCCAGCCGTCCTTGGCGGCGATCATCGTCAGCGGGTTGTTGCGCTTGTCCAGCCAGTAGGCGTACTTGCCGGCGGCATCGGTGGAGAACGTAAGCGACTGCGCCCACGAGTCCACCTGGACGATCGCGTCCTTGATCGGTGCGCCGGCGCCGGCACAACTCGTCCCGGTCACCGTGCCCATCAGCTTGCCCCACGTCTTCGGCTGCTTCGCGGTCATCGTCACCGTGACCGGCTGCACCGAGTACGGGGTGTTCTCCTTGATCGAGACAGCGCCGGAGTAGGCGCCCGGCTGGTCGACGTTCGCCGTCATCGTGACGGTGACCTTGACCTTCTCGCCCGGCGCCAGGGTGGCCGCCGTCTTGTCGATCGTCATCCAGCTGACGTCGCCGCCCTCGGCGCACTCCTCGAAGCCCGGCAGGGCCTCGCTGCTCGCCGTGGGGTTGAAGCCGCCGGACGATCCGCCGACCTTGTAGAAGCCGCACGCCGCGCCGCCGCGGTACCGGGGCGAGTTGGCGTTCGGCAGGCCCGACCATGACCCGGTGGCCGGGTCGAAGGCGAAGCCCGCGTTGGTGACGGCGCCGGCCTGGACGCCGCCGACCACCAGCAGCTTGCCGTTGGCGACGGCGAACGACGCGGCCCAGTGGTCGGCCGGGGAGTCGGCGATGGCGGTCCAGGCGCCGGCGCCGGGGTCGAAGGCGTAGCCGCCCTTCTGCGCGGTCGCACCGTCGTTGCCGCCGGTGCAGTAGAGGATGCCGTCGATGCCACCGCACGATGCGAAGGCGACCGACTTCGGGTAGTCGGGCAGGGTCTCCCAGGTGTTGGCGGCCGCGTCGTAGCGTGCGACGTCGTTCGACATCGGCGTGCAGCCCGAGGTGGTGCAGCCGCCCACCGCGTACAGCTTGCCGTCGACGACCGCCTGGCCCGCCGCGGAGCGCGGCAGCGGGTTGTCGGCCCTCTTCGTCCAGGTGTTCGCGGACGGGTCATATGCCCAGGTGGTGGCGTCGGGACCGGTCGGCCCCCAGCCGCCGGTCGCGATGATCTGCCCGTCGACGACGCCCACGGTCATGGCGTTGCGCGCGGCGGGCAGGTCGGCGATCGAGGTCCAGCTCTGCGCGATCGGGTCGTAGACGTAGTTCTTCGCCGTCGACGCCCCGCCGTTGCCGCCCGCGATCGAATAGACCTTGCCGTCGAGGTTCACCACCCGGTTGTCCATCACGACGGCCGGGTAGTCGGCGACGTTCGTCCAGGGTGCGGCCTGCGGGCCGACCGGGGCCGGCGCGGCCGCGGTGGTGCCCATGGTGGCCTTCGCCCCGAACGACGTCGCCACCTTGAGCCGCTGCTCCGGCGCCCCGTCGGCGCCGAGGATCTGCTGCCGGTTCACCTTGGTGCCGTCGGCCCGCAGGAGCTCGAACCCGCCGTCACGCTCGCTGAACTCGACGTTGGCCGGCGCGTCGCCGGTGTTGGTCACCGTGAACGACTTGCTGGTCTTGCCGTCCGGCATCTGCACGGCGGCGCCCAGTTCGGCCGGCGTGACCTGCAGCTGTGCGGCCGCGAGGTCGAAGGCCGCGGCGGTGGTCCAGTCGGCCTCGACGTCGACC
This sequence comes from Actinoplanes sp. ATCC 53533, assembly GCF_003947245.1. Taxonomy (NCBI): domain Bacteria; kingdom Bacillati; phylum Actinomycetota; class Actinomycetes; order Micromonosporales; family Micromonosporaceae; genus Actinoplanes; species Actinoplanes sp. ATCC 53533. The sequence goes on from NZ_QHHV01000064.1 coordinate 5,760, forward strand.
GCCTTCTTCTGGGTCACATAGTTGCCGGCCTTCGCGGTGAACTTGTGCTCCCCGGTCTTGCTGGAGAACAGCCAGAAGAAGCCGTCCGCCAGCCCGGTGTCGTCCGGGGTCGCCACCGTGACGGCGGTCTCGGCCGGGGCGTCGTCGCTGGTGACGGAGACGCCGTTGACGTAGCCGCCGGTGTTGGTGTCCTTGACGTGGCCGAGCACCAGGCCGCCGTTGACCGGCTCGCAGACAACCTCGGTGCCGATCAGCACGTTGTCGACCTGCCACCACCATGAGTACGAAGCGTCGTAGTAGTGGAAGCGGACCTGGACCTCCGGCTTGCCGGCGGCCTGCGGGATGGGAATCGTGGTGACCCGCGGACCGCGGACGGCGGCCTTCTGATCGAGCACGCTCGCCCAGGTGGCGCCGCCGTCGATGCTGAGCTCGACGTCGGCCCGGTCGGTGCCGAGGAAGTTGAAGTCCTGGTTGAACCGGATCACGGGTGCGGTGACCGCGGTCAGGTCGACGATCGGGCTGACCAGCGACGAGTCCTGGCTGCCACCGGAGCCGTAGTTGTCGCTGTCGATGATCGCGAAACCGCCGCCGCCGCCGGTGAGGTTGCCGCGGTTACGGGCGTCGGTGAACTTCCAGGCCTGGCCGTTGCCTTTGTTGTCCAGCACCGACCAGCCGGACGGCGCCTTGTCACCGTCGAAGGTCTCATACTCGCCGTCGGAGCTGTTGACATAGCCGGGCGCCGTCACGCAGGAAGCGGTGTCGACCGGTACGGCGACGTTGCTGGTGACGTTGCGCGAGCCGACCACGACGTCCTTGGTGACGCTCTTGTAGCCCGGGGCCTCCGGGTCGACGGTGACGCTGTAGGTGGCACCGGCGGGCAGCGAGAGGCTGTAGCGGCCGTTGATCGGTGCGGTGTAGTCGGACACCCCGGCGGGACCCGCGACGCTGACCTTGGCGTAGAGCGGCCAGCCGTGTCCCGAACCGTCGGTGACCGCCCCGCCGACCGTGACGCTCGGCACGGCGGCCAGCGCCACGTCGAGCGTGGTGGTCGCGCCCTTGGTGACCGTGCCCGGCGCCGTCTCGGCCCGGTAGCCGAACGCGGTCACGGCGGCCTGGTAGTCGCCGACCGGCAGCAGGCTGGTGAACTTCCCGTCCGGTCCGGTGACCAGATCGCGGGCCACCGGCCCGGTGAGCGCCACCGTGGCGTTCGCGACCGGGTCGCCGTTCGCCTCGTTGGTGACCGTGCCGGCCAGGGTGCCGGTGTCGCCGATGGGTGCGGCGGCCACCAGCGCGAGCGCGTCCAGCCGGCCCTCGCCGAACACGTTGTTGTCGTCGTCGGTGCCACCGCACTGGGCGTCGCCCTTGTCGACAGCCGTGCCGTCCAGCAGCGCCCGCGTCGCGGCCACGTCGCCGGCGAGCGTGGGTGCCGCCGACCACAGCAGCGCGATCGCGCCGGCGAGGTGCGGTGCCGCCATCGAGGTGCCGTTGTAGCTGGCGTAGCCGCCGCCCGGGATGCTCGACCGCACGTTGACGCCGGGCGCGGCGATGTTGGGCTTGAGCTCGCCGTTCTGACCGGCGCCCCGGCCCGAGAAGCCGGCGATGTTGTTGTTGATGTCGTACGCGCCGGTGGAGTAGTTGCTGGCCAGGCTGCCCGGCGAGCCACTGGTCTGGCACGAGGCGCCGCTGTTGCCGTTGGACCAGGCGCCGAAGATGCCCGACGCGGTCCAGGCCTGGGTCACGTCCTCCATGAAGGGGTCGTTGGAGGGCAGCGTCGAACCCCAGGAGTTGTTGATGATGTTCGGGCGTTTGCTCGCGTCCGGGTTCTGACCGTTGAGGTCGGTCGGCTCGAGCATCCACTCGCCGGAGGTGATGAGCGCGGCGTCCGACGGGCAGCAGCCGTTGGCGGCGATCCACTTGACGCCGGGTGCGACGCCGATCTGGTTCGCGCCGTCCGCGCCGGCCATCGTGCCCATGGTGTGGCTGCCGTGCCCGTTGGTGTCACAGGGCGCGCCGTCACAGGCCCCAGCCGCGTCGAACCAGTTGTAGTCGTGGTCGAACGTGCCGTCGCCGTTGTTGCCACGGTACGAGCCCACCAGCGCCGGGTGGTCGAACTGGACCCCGGTGTCGATGTTCGCGATCGTGATGCCCTCGCCCGTGACGCCGTACCGGGACCAGACGTCATCGGCGTTGATGTTGGCGACGCCCCACTCGAGGGCGTTCACGGTCTTCTCGGTGGTGCCCTTGGTGACCTTGGGAACTTCGTACTCGTTGGCCGCGTAGAGGCCCTCGACCTCGGCGTGCGCGGCGAAGCTCTGCACCATCTCCGGCGAGCCACCGCTCACCTTGATGGCGTTGGTCGCCCAGAACGTCTGGTACTTGGTGCCCGCGGCATCGAGTTCGGACCGGACCGCGGCCTGGCTCCCGGCGGCGGTCTTCTTCAGCGCGTCGGCGACCGCCTTGCCGCGCTTGTCCCAGTCCTTGATCGCGCCGGCGGCCTTCAGGTCGGCCTTGGCGCCGAACCGGATCCAGAAGTCCGCCCCGCTCTTGGCCCGTAGCTGGCCGGCGAGCTCGGGACGGATCTTGTCCTCCTTGACCGCGCCGGCCACCGGCGCGGCCTGTGCGTTCGAGCCGATCACTGCCAGTCCCGCGGCGACGAGGACCGCGGTGCCCGCATACACCAGTGACCTGGCGAAGCGCCTGGATTGTGGACGTCTCAACATCGATGCAGTCTCCTTCGGACGACCTTGTGGGGAAGGCTCGAGCCCGGTTGGACACTATGATCGACATCGATAGGTGATCAAGCGGATACGTAAGCAACTCGTCACTATCCGTGCTGACGACATTGCTCGCTTTGCTGATCGGGAGCCCGGCGCCCGGGCCGCCACCGAGGTCGCCCGCGCCGTTCGTGCCCGCCCGCCCGGGCGCGTGATCAGCCCGCGGCCTCCTCCCCGGCCTCCCAGCGCAGCAGGTCGCCCGGCTGGCAGTCGAGCACCTCGCAGAGGGCGGCGAGCGTCGCGAAGCGCACCGCCTTGGCGCGGCCGTTCTTGAGCACCGCCAGGTTGGCGGGTGTGATCCCGACGCGGTCCGCGAGCTCGCCCACGGACATCTTCCGCCTGGCCAGCATCACGTCGATGTCGACGGCGATCGGCATCAGATCACCTCGTCCAGCTCGGCCCGCATGCGCGCCGCTTCGACGTCGCGCGCGACGGCCTGGGCGAGCAACATCCGCAGCACGAGCACGATGAGGGCGACCCCCAGGATGGCCAGGCCGACCCCGGCCATGATGACGGTGACGCCGGGGTCGTCCCGCTGGCCCGGCGCGTTGACGGCGGTGACCGCGAACCACACGAGGGCAGCCGCCACGATCGCGCCGATCATGACGTCCACGTACCGGAAGGCGGCGTGGGAGAACACGGTTCCGCGTCGCACCATCGTCACCAGCCGCCACACGCAGACCAGGGCGACCTGGACCGACACCATGCCCAGGATCGTGATCACGCGCAATGGGGTCAGCGGGAGCGAGCCGTCCTCCGGGTCGTTCCCGCTGATCAACACCCACGCCATCGACGCCTGTATGAACACGGTGCCGGCGAACACCAGCACGAGCACAGCGCGCAGCGCGCCCACTGTCAGTCTTCCCATGACCCACCCCTCCATCGATTTACGATGGGAATCTATCGAATTTCGATAGGCATGGCAAGGGCGGGGACTCGGTCCGCGGCGGCGTCCGAGCGTCAGCCGGAGCTGGCGGCCAGCCGTGCTGCCTTGCCGGCGTTGATCTGGTCGCGCCGTTCGGTGAACCGGGTTGCCTGGCGGTCCAGGTTGTCGAGGAATGCCACCAGCTCGTCGCGGGCCGCCTCGCCGTCGCCGGTGAGCCCGGCGGTGTCGAGGGCCTTCAGGTTGCGCAGCACCGGAATGACCACCTCGTCGTGGTGGATCCGCAGGTCGTAGACGCCGGCCATGGCGATCTGGACCGACTTGCGGCCGAAGTTCTCGATGCCGTGGCCGGGCATCTGGAACGTCCTGACGACGTCGCTGACGGCGCGCATGGCGGCGTCGGGCACCAGTTCGAACGCGGCACCGAGCAGGTTGCGGTAGAAGATCATGTGCAGGTTCTCGTCGGCGGCGACCTTGGCCAGCAGCTGGTCGCAGATCGGGTCGGCGCTGATCCGGCCGGTGTTGCGGTGCGAGACCCGGGTGGCGAGTTCCTGAAAGGACACGTACGCGATGCCGTGCAGCACCGTGTCCTCGAGGTACGCGTTGGTGAATCCGGCGCCCATGTGCACCATCCGGGCGCGTTCCAGGGCGACCGGGTCCACGGCGCGGGTCGCCAGCAGGTAGTCGCGGATGGCGATCCCGTGGCGGCCCTCCTCGGCGGTCCACCGGTGCACCCAGGTGCCCCAGGCGCCGTCGCGGCCGAACATCTGGGCGATCTCGTGGTGGTAGCTGGGCAGATTGTCCTCGGTGAGCAGGTTGACGATGAGGGAGGTGCGCGCCACGTCGGAGAGCTTGGATTGTTCGGTCGACCAGGCCTCGCCGCCGAGGATCCCGTCGAAGTCGGTGCCCTGGCTCCAGGGCACATACTCGTGCGGGAACCACTCCTTGGCGGTGGCCAGGTGCCGGTTGAGATTGGTCTCGACCACCGGCTCCAGTTCGAGGAGCAGTTCGGTCGTCGACAAGCGATCAGCCATGGCGGCAACTCCATCGGAAGCATTTGTTGGTTACGGTTGCGTAGGTTACGTCGTCCGGCGCTCGTTCAAGAGGTTTCGGTCCGGTCATGCTGCCCGTCCGCACCCTCGAGGTGATCCGGAGCGGCGGCCGTGGCCCATTATCGGATCATGCGTGACGGAAATCGGCTGATCGGTCCCGGCGGGCTCGCCCTGTGGATCGCGGCGACGGTGCCCGCTCCGCTGCTGTACTTCGGCGCGACCCACCGGTGGGAAGAGAACCAGGGCGTCGCTTCCGCGGTGTGGTGGTGTGTCGCCTGCGTGCCACTGCTGGCCGCCGTGGCGGCGGCCCGCCGGGGCCCGGGCCGGCCCCGCGAGGTCGCCGCGACCACGCTGATCAGCCTGGCCCTGCTGGGTGGGTCGCTCGCGGTGTTCCGGTGGGTCATTCCCTTGCAGGGTACGGTCGGCTGGCGCGTGGTGCTGTTGGCAGGTGCCGTGGCCGCGGTCGTCGGCTCGCTGATCGGTTACCTGGTCGGGTCGCGTGGCGTAGGCCGCAGCCGGTCGCGGGTCGGATATCTCGCCGGTGTGATGGTGGCCGTGGCCGGTGCGTTCCTCGCGCAGACGACCGTGCGGCTCGGCGCCGAGGACAGCACGATCTCGTACGACGAGGGCCGTTACGGCGGGGCCGGGCCGGGGGCGGTGACCTTGCCGGCGGCGGGGCGCTACGCGATCCTCGCGGTGGGTTTCTCTCCCTCCCGGCCCGCCTGTTCGGTCACGGGCGTGGACCGGGTGGAGCCGGTGACTGTTCCGCCGAGCGACTATGGCGGCGACGCGGCGACGTACGCGTGGGTGGCCTGGTTTCGCGCGCCCGGGCCGGGCGTCTACACCCTGACCTGCCGGTCTTCGGACGCTCAAGCGTCCTATCTGGTCGGTGAGATGCCACGGATCGGCGGCGCGGTGTCCTCGATGATTCACTGGCCGTTGGCCGGAATCCTGCTGCTGGGTGCGGTGCCGGGCTTGCTGATCATGCTGGACGTGGCGGCAAGTCGCCGCCGCCGGAAGGGTGTGCTGCCAGCGGGCCCTTCCTGAGGCTTTGACCCGGTCGGCCCGGGACGAATCGTCGCGGTCGCCGTGACGCCGTGGTGCCGGTTGACGTTGCAAGCTATGTTGCATGGAGCCATCGCCAAGATCGCTCGCCGCGACCTTCGTTTGAGAGCCAACGAGATCTCGTCCGCTGCCCGGGGGTGCACAGGACATGTCCGGACAAGTGTGCTGTTCGGCTGGGTGACCCTCCGCCGCGGGTCGCTCGCATCGTCTGGAGATCAGAAAACCGGTCTGCCGTACGGAAGCCGCTGCCGGGCGTGCCCTTGACGGTTTCCAGCGGCCGAGTCGTCTAGGGTTGGTTCACGTAATGGTTAGTTCGAGGTCGTATCAACGCGAGCGTGGCTCGACCGGCAAAGCGGTACGTGGTCCCCGTCTGGCAGTCATCGACGGGCTGCGGCTGTTGGCCGCGCTGGCCGTGGCGTTCTACCACTACACCGTGGCGTGGCGGATCGACGGCGTGCGGACCCCGGAATACTACCTTCCGCAGACCGTGCACTGGAGCGTCTACGGCTTCCTCGGCGTCGAGGTGTTCTTCCTGATCAGCGGCTTCGTGATCTGCATGAGCGGATGGGGCCGCGGGCTCGGTGACTTCTTCGTCTCGCGGGCGAGCCGGCTCTACCCCGCCTACTGGGCCGCGGTGCTGCTCACCGCGGCGGTGGCCGTGCTGGTCCCGACGACGACTCCGCCGCCCGGCTTCGGCGCCGTCCTGACCAATCTCACCATGCTCCAGCAGCCGCTCGGGGTGCCCGACATCGACAGCGTGTACTGGACCCTCTTCGTCGAACTGCGCTTCTACCTGATCATGGCCGTGGTGCTGCACTGGGGGCTGACCTACCGGCGGGCGGTGATCCTCTGCGCGGGGTGGCTGACCGCCGCCGTGATCGTGCCGTCGCTCGGCATCCCGGCCTTGAACCTGCTCCTCATCACCGACTACGCGCCCTACTTCATCGGGGGCATCGCCCTCTATCTGATCCACCGGTTCGGGCCGTCCCCGCTGCTGTACGGCGTCACCGGGATGGCATTGTTGGTCTGCCTGTCCCGCGTCCACAACCGGATCGCCATGATGAGGCCGGGTTTCCCGATGTCCGACTGGCCCGGCATCGCCATCATCACCGCTGGTTTCGCCGCGCTCCTGCTCATCGCCCTGGGCCGAACCGACCGGATAGCGTGGCGATGGCTGACCGTCGCCGGCGCCCTGACCTATCCGTTCTATCTGCTCCACATGAGAATCGGGCAGACCGCCATGCGGGCCGCATTCCAGCACACGACGGCACCGATGTGGTCCCTGGTCCTGGTCACGATGCTCGGCATGCTGGTCGTCGCCTGGTGCGTGCACCGCTACGTGGAACGGCCGCTGACCACCGTGGTGCGGGCCGCGCTGCGCCGGGGAATCGCTGCCACCGCCGTCGCGGAGAGCGCCCGGCCGGCACCGGCCCGCGAGCCCGCTCTCGTACGCCACCCGGCAGAGCAGGGCCGCCCGGCGGAGTGGAGCAGTGCGGACGGACAGGGCAGTGCGGCGACCCCTCCGCCGGCTCGGGCGGAGGGGGCGGCGGGTGGGCACCAGAGGCGCCGGGCGGCCACGCGGGAATCCCTGACCCCCAGACTGCGCCAGCACACGCCCAAGAACAGCCAGCGACCCTGAGCGCGCGTCGGCGAGATCGGGCGGCGTAGCCGCCGCCCGGCATCGAGCCCACCCGCCAGCTCGGTGCAACCTGTTTCAACTTCGCTGCCGGATGGCCTATTTCGGAGGCCGCCGGACGGTATAGAGTCGCAAGAACGCGTTCTAGTTTCGGCTCAAGGAGCGGCGATGCTGGAATACAAGGAGCTCTACGTCGGCGGCAACTGGGCGGCACCGGCGACCGACCGGCGGATCCCCATCGTCTCGCCGCATTCCACGCAGACCATCGGCAGCACGCCCGAGGCCACCGAGCAGGATGTGGACCGGGCCGTCGAGGCCGCCCGCCGGGCGTTCGACACCGGGCCCTGGCCGCGCTTGGAGCCGGCCGAGCGAATCGCCGCGGTGCGCCGGTTCGCCGCCGCCTACCTGGCCCGGCAGGAGGAGCTCGCCGAGCTGATCAGCACCGAGATGGGGGCGCCGCTCTGGTTCTCGCACGTCGGGCAGGTCGGCGCGACCCTGATGGCGCTGGACGCCTTCCTCTCCGTCGCCGAGGGTTACGGGTGGGAGGAGCAGCGGCTCGGCTCGCTGGGCAACCCGATGGTCGTGCGCCGCGAGCCGGTCGGCGTCGTGGGCGTGATCACGCCGTGGAACGTGCCGCATTTCGTCACGATGGCCAAGCTCGTGCCGGCCCTGCTCGCGGGGTGCGCCGTGGTGCTGAAACCGGCCCCGGAGGCGCCGGCGTCGGGCCTGGTGCTCGGTGAGATCCTGCACGAGGCGGGCCTGCCCGCGGGGGTCGTCAGCGTGTTGCCGGCGGGCCGCGAGGTCGGCGAGCACCTGGTGCGCCACCCGGGCGTCGACAAGATCGCGTTCACCGGCTCGACGGCCGCCGGCCGGCGGATCGCCGCGCTCTGCGGGCAGCACCTGCGGCGGGTCACCCTGGAGCTGGGTGGCAAGTCGGCCGCGATCATCCTGGACGACGCCGATCCGGGGCAGGTCGCGCAGGGCCTGCAGATGGCCTCGCTGATGAACAGCGGCCAGGCCTGCATCGCGCAGAGCCGGATCCTCGCCCCGCGGCACCGGTACGACGAGGTGGTCGACGCGCTCGCCGAGATGGTGGGTGGGCTCACCGTGGGCGATCCGATGGACATGAACAACTACATCGGGCCGATGGTGGCGCGCCGCCAGCAGGAGCGCGTCGAGTCATACATCCGCGCCGGCCAGGAGGAGGGCGCCCGGCTGGTCGTGGGCGGCACGGGCATGCCGGACGGCCTGGAGACCGGGTGGTACGTGCGTCCCACGCTGTTCGCCTCGGTCGACAACGGCATGCGGGTCGCCCGCGAGGAGATCTTCGGCCCGGTGCTGTGTGTCATCCCGTACGACGACGAGGACGACGCGGTCCGGATCGCGAACGACTCCGACTACGGGCTGGCCGGCACGGTGTGGACGGCCGACGTCGAGCATGGCCTGGAGGTCGCCCGGCGGGTCCGCACCGGCACGCTCGGCATCAACCAGTACATGCTGGATTTCAACTCGCCGTTCGGCGGTTTCAAGGCCAGCGGCATAGGGCGCGAGTTCGGCCCCGAGGGCATCGACGCGTACGTCGAGCTGAAGTCCGTCGCGCTTCCCTTCGGGTGACCACGGTGCTCCCGCTGACCGGCCGGACGGCCGTGGTGACCGGCGGCGCCCGCGGCATCGGCGCCGCCGTCGCCGCGGCGCTCGCCCGCGCGGGTGCGCGGGTCGTGGTCGGCGACCTCGACCTCGCGCTGGCCGAGGCGACCGCCCGCGACATCGGCGAGGCGGCGACGGCGCTGCCGGTGGACGTCGCCGACCGGGACGGGCTCACCGCCTTCCTCGACGCGGCCGAGAGCCGTCTCGGCCCGCTCGACGTGCTGGTCAACAACGCCGGGATCATGCCGCTGTCCCGGATCGAGGACGAGCCCGACGCGACCACCGCGCGCATCCTGGCAGTGAACCTGCACGCCGTGATCCACGGCAGCCGGGAGGCGGTGGTCCGGATGCGGCCGCGCGGGCGGGGCCACATCGTGAACATGGCGTCGGTGGCCGCCAAGGCGCCCGGCCCCGGCGCGGCCACCTACGCCGCCAGCAAGTCGGGGGTGGTGGCCTTCTCCGGGGCGCTGCGGGCGGAGCTGCGCGGCAGCGGCGTCCAGGTGTCCTGTGTGCTGCCCGGCCTGGTCGCGACCGAGCTGTCGGCCGGCGTCGCGGTGCCCGGCTTCCGGCCGGTCACACCCGCCACGGTGGCCGACGCGGTGGTCCGGGTGGTGCGCCGGCCACGCTTCGAGGTGTACGTGCCGGGCAGCGTCGGCGTGACATTGAGGCTGGGGTCGCTGGCCGGCCGCCGGTTCGGTGACTGGCTTCAGCGCGCGTCGGGCGCCGACGCGGCGGTGCTGGGCGCCATCGGGTCGGCGGATCGGCTCGCCTACGAGCGGCGCGCCGCCGGTGAGGGGTGAGCCGGTGAGCCTGGCCGCGCCGTACACGATCGAATTTCCCTTTCAGCGCACCGTCGGGCCCAAGATCGGGACGTTCCTCGCCGGGCTGCGCGAAGCGCGCCTGTTCGGCGTGCGGACCCCGCGCGGCGTGCTCTGCCCGCCGCTGGAGTTCGACCCGGTCACCGGCGCGGAGACCGACGAGCTGGTCGAACTGACGCCGGCCGGCGTGGTCACCGCGTGGACCTGGGTGCCGGCCCGGCCGGGCGACCCGGTGCCGCACGACTTCGCCTGGGCGCTGATCGCCGTCGACGGCACGGTCGGCGCCCTCTTCCACGCCGTCGACGTGGGCGGCGACCTGGCCCGGATGCGCACCGGCCTGCGGGTGCGGGCCCGGTGGCGGCCCGAGCGGGTGGGCGACCTGCGCGACCTGCAGTGCTTCGAGGCGGCGCCGTGACGCTGCCCGGGCTGGTCACCACGATGGCCGGCCTGCTGTGGGAGGCGGCGCCGTGACGCTGCCCGAGCCGGTCACGACGATGGCCGGCCCGCTGCGGATGGACTACACCTACGTGGCCGGTGCCGGGCGCTCGGTGTTTCTGCGCGGGCTGGCCGGGCGCCGGGTGCTGGCCCGCCGCTGCCCCGGCTGCGAGCGGGTCTACGTCCCGGCGCCGGAGCTGTGCTCCCGCTGCCTGCGGCCGGTAGGCCCGCCGTTCGAGCTGGACGGCCGCGGCGTCGTGTCGACGTTCTGCGTGGTCAACTTCCCGTTCCCGGGCCAGGTGCACGAGCCGCCCTACGTGGTGGCGCACATCCGGCTGGACGGCGCCGACACCCGGCTGATGCATCTGGTCCGGGAGGTGGCTCCGGAGCGGGTGCGCATCGGCATGCGCGTCGAGCCGGTGTGGGTGCCCGACGAGGAGCTGGCCGCGTCGGCGACCAGCATCCGGCACTACCGCCCGGTGGGGCCGGCCGATGCGTGAGGTCGCCGTGGTGTCGTTCGCCCAGTCGCCGTGCGTGCCGGCCGACCGGGAGCACGACATGGCCGAGATGGTGCAGCCGGTGCTCCGCGAAGCGCTGGACGCCGCCGGCCTCGACCGCGACGACGTCGACTTCTTCGCCTCCGGCAGCCACGACTTCTTCGAGGGCCGCACGTTCTCCTACATCGAGTCGCTGGACGCGGTAGGCGCCTGGCCGCCGATCTCCGAGTCGCACGTCGAGATGGACGCGGCCTGGGCGCTGGCCGAGGCGTGGACGTGGCTGCAGCTCGGCGAGGGCGACGTCGCGCTCGTCTACGGCATCGGGCGCGGGTCGCTGGCCACCGACCTGGACCAGGTGATGCCCGCCCAGCTCGACCCGTACCTGCTCGCCCCGCTGCGACCACACCGGGACGCGCTCGCCGGGCTGCAGGCGAACGCCATGGTGGACGCCGGACTCACCAGCGAGCGGCACCTCGCCGAGGTCGTGGCCCGCTGCCTGGGCGCGGCCACCGCCAACCCGGCGGCGCAGCGGTCCGGCCGGGTGCGGGTCGACGACCTGCTGGCCAAGCCGTACGTCGCCGCGCCGTTGCGCGAGCATGACGTCGCCCCGCAGGGCGACGCCGCCGCGGTGGTGGTGCTCGCCGCCGGCCCGGCGGCGACGCGGCCGACCGGGCGCCCGGCCTGGGTGCGCGGGCTCGACCACCGGATGGAGACCCACTACCCAGGGGTACGCGACCTCACGCGTGCCGGATCCGCGCGGATGGCGGCCGAGCGCGCCGCGGAAATGGCCGGCTTCTCGGCGGCGCGGGCGGAGGTGGCCGAGTTGCACACCGAGTACAGCCACCAGGAGCCGCTGCTGGTGACGGCCCTGGGCCTGGGCGGCGCGGCGGTGAACCCGTCCGGTGGTCCGCTGACCGGCCGGCCGGCGACCGCGACCGGTCTGGTGCGGATCGGAGAGGCCGCCCGCCAGATCATGGAAGGCGGCGCCGAGCGCGCCGTCGCCCACGCGACCAACGGGCCGGCCCTGCAGCACAACCTGGTGTGCCTACTCGCCGCGGACCCGGCATGAGCTCGCGCACCGAGCGACACCCGGCTGCGCCGGCCGACGGCCTCGCGGGCGAGGGCCGCGAGGGCATGCCAGAGTGGGGCACCGCATGAGTTCGCGCACCGAGCGGCACCCGGCTGCGCCGGTCGACGGCCTCGCCGGTGAGGGCCGCGAGGGCATGCCGAGGGCAGGCAGAGCATGAGCACCGCGCTCGCCGTCATCGGGGTCGGGCAGAGCCGGCAGGCGAAGCGCCGCGAGGTCACCATCGGCGCGCTGGTGCGGGAGGCGGTGGATGCCGCCCTCGCCGACGCCGAGCTGGGCTTCGCCAACATCGACGCCGTCGTGCTGAGCAAGACCCCAGACCTGTTCGACGGGGTGATGAACCCCGAGCTCTACCTGGCCGACGCGATGGGCGCGGTGGGGCTGCCGGTGACCCGGGTCTTCACCGGGGGCAGCGTGGGCGGGCACGCCGCGATCTTCGGCGCGCACCTGGTGGCGGCCGGGCTCGCTCGCCGGGTGCTGGTGGTCGCATACTCCAAGGAGTCGGAGGGCAACTTCACCTGGGCGCTGTCGCGGGGCCTGCCGTTCAGCGCACACCTCGGTGCGGGTGCCGGCGGGCACTTCGCGCCGGTGATCCGTGAGTACATCCGCCGGTCCCGGGCGCCGGAGCATATCGGCTGGAAGGTCGCGGTCAACCACCGCCGCAACGCCACCCGCAACCCGTACGCGCACGTCCGGCGCGCCGGGATCACGCTGGCGGAGGTCCGCGATTCCCCCATGCTCTGGGATCCGATCCGGTACCTGGAGTCGTGCCCGTCCTCGGACGGCTCCTGCGCCGTGGTGATCACGGGCGCGGAACTGGCGGCGCGGGCGCCTCGGCCGCCGGCCTGGATCCACGGCATGGCCTGGCGGACCGAGACGGGGCACTTCGCCGGTCGGGACGAGGTGAACCCGCGGGCCGGCCGGGACTGCGCGGCCGAGGCCTACCGGCAGGCCGGGATCGCCGACCCGGCGCGCGAGATCGACGTGGCGGAGCTGTACATCCCGTACAGCTGGTATGAGCCGATGTGGCTGGAGAACATCGGCCTGGCCGAGGAGCACCGAGGCTGGCGGCTCGTCGACGACGACCGCACCGCGTTCGGCGGCGACCTGCCGGTCAACCCGTCCGGCGGCGTCCTGGCCGGCAATCCCACCGGCGCCACCGGGCTGCTGCGATTCGCCGAGGCGGCGCTGCAGGTGCGCGGGCTGGCCGGCGAGCACCAGGTCGACGGGGCGCGGCGTGCGGTGGGGCACGCGATGGGCGGCGCGTCCCAGTTCCACGCGCTCTGGGTCGTGGGCAGCGAGGTGCCGGCATGAGCAGCGTGGTGGTCGCGGGCGTCGGGATGACGCCGTTCGTCAGGATCGGCGGCGAAGTCACCTACCCGCAGTTGGTCGCCACGGCGGTCGGTGCGGCGCTGGCCGACGCCGGACTTGAGTACGGCCAGGTCGAGCGCGCCGCCGTCGGGTACGTGTTCCAGCCGTCCGCCGCCGGCCAGCGTGCCCTCTACGGCCTCGGCCAGACCGGCATCCCGGTGGTCAACGTGAACAACAACTGCGCCACCGGCTCCACCGCGCTGCTGCTCGCCCGGGAGTGGGTGCAGAGCGGCCTCGCTGACGTGGCGCTCGCCGTCGGCTTCGAGCAGATGTCCCGGGAAGCCATGTCCGGCCGCCCGACCGGAGTGTCCACAATCGACCACCATCTGGCCGCGCTCCCGCCCGAGCCCGGCGACGGCGCGCCGCTGACCGCGCGGCTCTTCGCCCGGGCCGCCGAGGAGCACATGCGCCGCTTCGGCAGCACGGCCGAGGACCTGGCCCGGGTGGCCGTGAAGAACCACGAGCACTCCACCCGCAACCCCCTGGCCCAGTTCCAGCGGCCGTTCACGCTCGGCGAGGTGCTCGCGGACAAGCCGGTGGCCGGCCCGCTGACCCGTACGCAATGCTCGCCCATGTCGGACGGTGCCGCCGCGGCCGTGCTGGTGAGCGAGCGGTTCGCCCGCCGGCAGCTGCCGGCGGGCAGGCGCGTGGAGATCCTGGCCCAGCGGCTGGTCACCGACGGCCCGGACGCGTTCTCCACCGGCTCGGCGATCGACGTGGTGGGCACCCCGATGACCCGCCGGGCCGTGCGCGCGGTGCTGGCCGACGCGGGCGTGGGCATCGGCGACGTGGACGTGGTCGAGCTGCACGACTGCTTCTCGATCAACGAGATCCTCAGCTGCGAGGCGATGGGCATGTGCGCCGAGGGCGAGGGCGCCGGGCTGGTGCGCTCCGGTGCCACCACCTACGGCGGCGAGTGGGTGGTCAATCCGTCCGGCGGGCTGATCTCGAAGGGGCACCCGCTGGGTGCGACCGGGCTGGCCCAGTGCGCGGAGCTGACCTGGCAGCTGCGCGGCGAGGCCGGCGACCGTCAAGTGCCCGCGGCCAGGCTGGGACTGGCACACAACCTGGGACTGGGCGGCGCCTGCGTGGTCACCCTCTACGGCGCCCCGTCGGATCGAGGGGAAGGACGATAGTGACCGATCAGGAGATGCGGCATCCGAACCACCTCGGACACCTGGTCGTGTCCGCCCTGCGGCAGCACCGGGACAAGCCGGTGCTGCGGCTCGGCGACACGACCCTGACCGGCGGCCAGACCGCCGAGGCGGTCAGCCGGTACGCGCAGGCCTTCGAGGCGCTCGGGGTGGGCACCGGCTCCCCGTCGGCGCTGCTGTCGCTGAACCGCCCGGAGGTCCTGCTGATCATCGCGGCGGGGCAGATGCGGGGCTCGCGGCGCACCGCGCTGCACCCGCTGGGCTCGCTCGACGATCACGCGTACGCCATCGACGACGCCGGCATCACCACGCTGATCATCGATCCGGTGCCGGCCTTCGTGGAGCGTGCCCTGGGGCTGCTGGAGCGGGTGCCCGGCCTCAAGCAGGTGCTCACCATCGGCCCGGTGCCCGAGGCGCTGGCCGGCACCGACGCCCGCGACCTGGTCGCCGCCGCGGCCGGCTATGACGCGCAGCCGCTGCGCCCCGCCACCCTGCCGCCCGACCACATCGTCTCGATCACCTACACCGGCGGCACCACCGGCAAGCCGAAGGGCGTGATCGGCACCGCGCAGTCGATGCTCACCATGACCCAGATTCAGCTGGCCGAGTGGGAGTGGCCGGCCGAGCCCAGGTTCCTGGTGTGCACGCCGTTGTCGCACGCGGGCGCCGCGTTCTTCGCCCCGACCCTGATCAAGGGCGGATCGCTCGTGGTGCTGCCCGGGTTCAACCCGGGCGAGGTGCTGCGGGCGATCGAGGAGCACCGGATCACCGCCACCATGCTGGTGCCGACCATGCTGTACGCGCTGCTCGACCACCCGGACTCGCACACCCGCGACCTGTCCTCGCTGCGGACGGTCTACTACGGCGCCGCCGCGATCAACCCGGTGCGGCTGCGTGAGGCGATCGACCGGTTCGGGCCGATCTTCGCGCAGTTCTTCGGCCAGACCGAGGCGCCCATGGCGATCAGCTACCTGGCCCGGGCGCAACACGACGACGCCCGGCTGGCCTCCTGCGGCCGGCCCTCGGCGTTCCTGCGCGTCGCCCTGCTCGACGAGCACGGCAGCGAGGTCCCCCCGGGCGAGCCGGGTGAGGTGTGCGTGGCCGGGCCGCTGCTCGCGGGCGGTTACTGGCACCAGCCCGAGGCGACCGGGGAGGCGTTCCGCGACGGCTGGCTGCACACCGGCGACGTGGCCCGCGAGGACTCCGACGGGTTCCTGTTCATCGTCGACCGGGTCAAGGACATGATCGTCACCGGCGGTTTCAACGTCTTCCCCCGCGAGGTGGAGGACGCGGTGGCGGCGCATCCCGCGGTCGCCCAGGTCGGCGTCATCGGCGTGCCCGACGCGACCTGGGGCGAAGCCGTCACGGCGATCGTGGTGCCCCGCGAGAAGCCCCACGACGACGCGGCCGCCGCCACGCTCGAGGAGGAGATCAAGGCATCCGTACGCGAGCGTAAGGGTCCCGTGCACACCCCCAAGCACGTGATCATGACCGACCGGTTGCCGCTGACCGCCCTCGGCAAGCCCGACAAGAAGGCCCTCCGCGCGACGTACTCGCCCACCTCGTGACCGCTGCCCGCCGCTGACCCGCGCGGGAACGGATCATCGTGCCCGACCGTCGGAGACCCGAGTCGGTAACGATGAGGAGGACCCGCGATGAGCGAGGACGAGGTCAGACTGCCCGAGCGGCCGGACCGGTTGGCGGTGCTGTCCGATCGGGCCACGGCGCGACGACGAGGCCGGACGGGCTCGGCAGCGATGGCGGCGGTGGCTGCGGTGGCGGCGGTAGCCGGGGTGGCGGTGGTCGGCGCCCTGCTGGGAATCCCGGCCCAGGAACGCCACCTGGAGAACGTGGCAGCGCACCCGAACAGTCGGACCGCGCCTCCGGCCGTGCCGTCGAACGGTCAGCCGGTGACCGCGCACCCGAGCGGTCAGGTCGCGACCTCGGCCTTCGCGAGCCCGGCGGTGTCCCAGGCGTACGTGACCGTCTCGCCCGGGCCGGACACGCCGTACCCGACGGACCTGCCGCCCCGTGACGCGCCGTTGCCACCCTCAGGCACCTGTCCCACGTCGGTGGATCCGATGCGACTTCCCACCCACAACCCCTGGGACGCCACCACCTGGCCAGAACGGGTGTCGGCGGTGACACTGTGCCGCTACGAGCACAGCACCTTCGACACCAGCGAAGGCCACAACACCCTGACGCGCGGCCCGGTCGCGGGTGATCTGGCTGTCTTCGCGGCGGCGCTCGACAAGGCGCTGCCACCGGTCAGGCCGATCAACCACGCGGGCTGCCGGATCGCGAACCCCGGCCCGCCCTACACGATCGACATCGTCTTCGTCACGGCGGCCCGCGACACCGGCAAGGCGTACCTCATGCTCCGAACGCTGTGCGATCCCCCCTGGCCCGAGAATCCCGAACGGGCATTGGACGAGGCGGTCGACGCGGTCCTCGGTCCGCCGTACTGATCGAGCCAGGGCACAACCGCAGGCTGAGGATCACCGGAACCGGGGCCCGGCGCGCCGGGCGATCGTCGACCGTTGTCGATCCCGGTCGGGCATGATCAGAGGGTGGGAAGTTTGTTCGCGGTCAGCGACCTGCACGTCGGGCACCCGCAGAACCGGGCGATCGTGGACGGGCTGCGGCCCGAGTCGCCGACGGACTGGTTGCTGGTGGCGGGTGACGTGGGCGAGGATTTCGCAGACATCGTCCGCACCCTCGGCATGCTCAGAGAGCGGTTCGCGACCGTGGTCTGGGCGCCGGGCAACCACGAGCTGTGGACGCGCCCGGGCGACCCGGTCGCGCTGCGCGGGGTGGCCCGGTACGACGCGCTGGTCGCCCGCTGCCGGGAGCTGGACGTGATCACGCCGGAGGACGACTATCCGGTCTGGGGCGACGTCACGATCGTGCCGATCTTCCAGCTGTACGACTACTCGTTCCGGGTGCCGGGCGTCGACACCAAGGACGAGTCGCTGCGCCGGGCGTACGCGGCGGGCGTGGTCTGCACGGATGAGTTCATGCTGCACCCCGACCCGTACCCGGATCGCGAGTCCTGGTGCCGGGCCCGGGTCGCCGCCACCCGCGAGCGGCTGGACGCCCTGGACCCGGCGGCCCGGACCGTGCTGCTCAGCCACTGGCCGCTGGTGCGCGAGCCGACCGACGTCATGTGGTATCCGGAGTTCGCGCAATGGTGCGGCACCGAGCTGACCCGGGACTGGCACATCCGCTACCGTGCCGCCGCGGCCGTCTACGGCCACCTGCACATCCCCCGCACCACGCGGCACGACGGGGTGCGCTTCGAGGAGGTCTCGCTGGGCTATCCCCGGGAATGGCAAAAAAGATCCGGGGACACGCCGAAGCCGATGCGCCGGATCCTCGGCGACGAGCCGTGACCGAGCGGGCTGCCACCGGCCGGGTGGCGGCGGCCGCCGTCGGCGGCACCATCGACAGCGTCGAGCCGCGGCGCTCAGCGTGATCGTGACGCCCCGGTTCGGAGGCGAACAGGCAAGGCGTCCGCCGAGCAGCTCGCAGATCATCTCGACGGGATGCCGAGCAGCTCGCAGATCACCTCGAACGGAGGCGGGACGGCGAGCCGGTCGATCAGATCCGGCTCGGATGCCGTGGACTCCCGTCCGACCCGGCTATTCCTCGGCAGTGAACTCGAAGGTGCCGGCCTCAAGGCGATCGATGAACCGGCTGACATCGTCGGCCTGCCGGATCCCACTGCCCCATCCGTCGCTTGCGATGTCGATCAGCAACACCGGTGCGGGGTCGCTGCGCAAGTCGAGCACGAGTTGTTCACGCGAGCCGTCACCACCGATGATCGCGATGCCAGGGTGCGCCTCGATGCTTTCGCCCCACGCTTCGTGCAGCTCGAGCATTTGGCGTGGCGTGTTGAGGCAGACGTAGGCACCGTTCGTCATCCAGCCTCGCCGAAACCAGGACTCACCCTGTAGGTAGGCTCGCCACGCCGGGGGCAGGGCTCCGCCCAACGCGTCGCCGGCGGTGGTGAACTCCTGGTCGCTCACCGGGCCGCGGTATTCGGACTCCTCCGTGATCGCTCCGACGATGTGGGCGTTGAGATCGGCGAGTTCCTCCGCCGGGATCCAGTATTCCAGCACGTCGCGACCACCGGCCTGGTGCACCTCATGACGGTCCAGATAAGAACGCGCTGCGTCGAACCGGGTCACGTAACCCACGCCTTCGGCGGGCACGTTCCACTCGCGGGCGATCTTCGTGGCGTACCAGCGATTGAGCACGGGATAGAAGATCGGCTGGTCCGGCAGGCGTGGTGGCCACGCCCGCCAGCCGGACGCCGCCACGAGGTCCAGCTCAGCCTGGCCGGTGGGCCGCCACAGAGTGATCGCGCCGGAGTCGTCGATGATGGTCTGCTCCTCACCAATTGCTGTAACAGTCCCAGCATTGCCGGACCTGCGAGTATCGACGGCGCCCAAAACTTTTGAACGGGCCCTCGACGAATTCCAGCGCCTCGCCGGCGCAGCCGCCACGCCACTGGTGTGACACTGCTGCCGATCAGCTGGTCGGCGGGGGAAGAACGACCCGGGCGACGAGGAACTTCGGGGCCATTTCGCAGTAGCTGTCGGCGATCAGCTCGGCGATCTCGGTCCAGTCGGTGTGGTCGCCGAGGAGGGCGCCGGCGACGTTGTGGCCCCATGGGGCGCGGAAGAACGGAAGGCCGCCGGAGGTCAGGCCGAGCAGATCCTCGGCGGGGACGCGGAACGTCAGCACGGTCGGCGGCTCGCCGGCGAGCTGATACCGGGCGTAGAACGGAAAACGTTCGACGTCTGGCATGTAGACATGGGCGATTGTCCGCTTGCGGATCCGCCAGCGGATGCCGATCCAGGCCGGCTCCTCGTACGATTCGGGCAGCCCTCGGCAGATCGGTCGCAACCGGTCCAGGATTTCCGGGGGCACGTCTCCAGGGCCGGACATAGGCCGACAGTAGCGGCAGCCAGCGAACTTCGCGCACTCAACAGCCCGTGCGGTCCGCACCCCAGGTCGTCAGCCACCTGCACCTCGACCCCGTCCGGACATACGCCCTTTCCCAATAGAGGTGCGCTCCCACGCGCGACGGATGCGCGCCCGCCCGGAAGCGCCGAACGGCCGCGATGCTCGTCAGCCGGGGAGCTGCCGAGGGCCCGGAGCGGCTTCGGCATGGCCGTGTTGCCAGGCCCAGGCGGCGATCTCGACGCGGTTGCGGGCGTCGAGCTTGGCTTGGACGCTGGCGAGGTGGGTCTTGACGGTGGACAGGGAGACGTAGAGGGTGGCGGCGATCTCGGCGTTGGTGCGGCCGTGCGCGGCGAGGCGCACGACGTCGAGTTCGCGTTCGGACAGGGGTTGCCGGCCTTGCGCGGCGGGCGGTTCGGATCGGTCGTCCGCGCGGGCCTCGGCGGCGAGTCCGGAGGTCAGGTGTTTGAGCAGCCGGACGGTGATCGACGGGGAGACGAGCGCATCGCCGTTCGCGGCGGCGCGGACGGCCTCGGCGAGCAGGGCCGGGCCGGCGTCCTTGAGCAGGAAGCCGCAGGCGCCGTTGCGCAGGGCGGTGTAGACATACTCGTCGAGGTCGAAGGTGGTGACCACGACGACGCGCAGGGGTTTCGCGACGTCGGGGCCGGCGAGCAGCCGGGTGGCGGCGAGGCCGTCGAGCTTGGGCATGCGGATGTCGAACAGGCAGACATCCGGGCGGAGCTGCCGGGCCAGGGTGACGGCTTGTTCGCCGTCGGTCGCCTGGGCGATGACGGTGATGTCCGGCTGGGCGTCCAGGAAGAAGTGGAACGCCGAGCGGATCATGTCCTGGTCGTCGGCGATCAGGACGCGGATGGGTGGGGCTGCCATGGTCACATCATCGCCTGCCACGGTGCCCCACCCCGTCTCCGACCTGCCCGTTCGTCAGTCGTCGGCGCGTACCGGATCCGCGGTGACCGCGCGAAGCAGCGGTCTGCTGGCTCCGATCGCGGCGACCATCGCCAGCGCGCCGATCAGCACGCACCCGGCGAGCAGCCCGGCATTGGTGCTCTGCGCCCCGCCGATCGAGCTGTTCAACCTGGTGGCGGCGAAGACGCCGATCGCGGTGGTGCCGCCGGCGAGAACGACGAGCGGAACCGCGGTCTCCCAGGTCCGGGCCCGGTTGAGCAGGGCGAGCGGGGTGCCGGCCAGGCGCAGCAGCCGGTACGTGCGCCGGCGATCGAGCACCGTGGCGGCGGCGGTGAGCCCGGCCGAGGTCGCCGCGGTCAGGAAGCTCAGCACCAGCGCCCCGAACCCGACCTGGCCCAACTGGCGGACCGTCATCGCGATGTCGGCGTTGCCCAGCTCCTGGGTGAAGGGCACCGCGCCCGGCACGAGGCCGGTCAGTGCGGTCAGCGCCGTGTCGATCTCGGCCGGGCCGCCGGCGACCCGGGCCACGATCCCGGTTTCCCACAGCACGGAGTCCTCGGGATCGGCCTCGACGGTGGCCTTGACGCCGGCCGCCCGGAGTCGGTCACGGGCCCGCTCGGCCAGGGCTTCGTCGGTCTTCGCACCGTCTGCCTGGGTGCTCGCCACGGCGACCTGGCCGGGGTAGCTCGCGCCGATGGCGCCGAGCTGGGCGACACTGCAGAAGCCGGCCACGAACCCGGCCAGGACCAGGCCGCTGACAGTGCGCCAGGCGCCGCGCGGGTCATCGCTGAGCCGGCGGGCGGCCAGCAGCGTGGTCGGGCGCCGGGCGAAGCGGCCGAGGATCCGGCCGAGCTGGTCGACGACCCAGGGACCGAGCGTCAGGTACGCACCGTAGAACAACACCATCAGCGTGACCGCGCCGCTGGTGCCCAGGTGGCCGTCGCGCGCCCGGATCCCCACGTACCCCGCCGCCGCGAGGAACACGAGGAGCCGGACGACCCGGGTACGGCGCGGATCGGCCTGCTGGGCGACGCCGAGCGGGGCCACCGCCACCCGCCGCAGCGCCGACATGGCGCTGACCGCGATCACGGCGGCGATCACGACGACCATCGCGGCCAGGTAGGCCGGGCCGACCCAGAGCGCGCTGGTATACCAGGCGCCGACACCGTAGGGAACTCGGGCGACCGCCGGCAGCAGCAGGCCGTATGCGGCGGCGCCGGCCGTCGCCCCGGCGGCGCCGACCGCGAAGGCTTCGACACCGGTCATGGCGAGGATCTGCCGGGGTGTCGCGCCGGCCAGCCGGAGCCCGGCGAGCCGCTGCTCACGCCGGGCGGCGCCGAGCCGGCCGGAGGCCGCGGCGAGCACCAACACGGGTACGACGAGCAGGCCGGCCGCGACCAGCGCACCCAGCCGGTCGAAGGCGAAGAACCCGCCGGGCTTGTCCGCGGTACGGGCGAAGCCGGCGACGACCGCACGAGCGGCCAGGCCCAGCCCGGCGTCGGAGGTCGGTGCGGCGCTGATCGCCGGGTCGGCGGGGGTACGGCCGATCACCGCGACGAGTTCGTCGGGTGAGGCCAGCCCGGCCCGGCTGATCGTCCGGTACGACGCCGGGTGGGGGAAGCGGTCGGCGAGTTGCCCCGCGGGGAGTTCCCGGGCGAGCGCGGCCAGCGCCGGGGAGAGGTAGACCTGGCCCGGCCGGGGAAAAGCGCCCAGTCCGGGCGGCGCCGCGGTGGCCGGACGTCCGGGCAGCTGGGCCAGCTGGACCACGGTGACCGGGGTGCCCCGGACGAACGTGGTGGACAACGCCTGCACCGCGGTGCCGCGCGGATCGGGGCTGGGGGTGCGCCACGCGGCGTGGTCGCCACGGGTGCCGGCGCCGAGGTAGACGGCGAGCACCAGGAGCAGAATCAAGGCGCTGACCGCCGCGGCGGCGGCTGCCAGCAGGTGGCCCTGCCAGCCGCGCCGACCGCCGGCGCGGTTGAACCTCCAGGTCAGGGCGATGACGTTCATCGGGTCGCGCCGTTCCGGGCAGCCGCGGCGGCGGGGTGCCACTCATCGACGATGTGTCCGTCCCGCACCTGCACGATCCGGTCGCAGTGGGCGGCGACGCCGGCGTCATGGGTGACCATCACCAGCGCGGATCCGAGCGACCGGGACACGGTGGTGAGCAACCGGATCACCTCCTCGCCGGTGGCCTGGTCGAGCGCGCCGGTGGGTTCGTCGGCGAACACCACGTCCGGCTCGACGACCAGGGCGCGGGCGATCGCCACTCGCTGCGCCTGCCCGCCGGACAGCTGCCCCGGCCGGCGCCGTTCCAGGCCGTCGAGGCCGAGCGGGCCGAACCAGCGGCGGGCCCGGGCCACCGCGTCCCGGCGGCGCATCCCGGACAGCATCAGCGGCAGGGCGACGTTCTCCTCGGCCGGCAACTCCGGAAGCAGCTGGCCGGACTGGAACACGAAGCCGAAACGGTCGCGGCGCAGTGCGCTGAGCCTGTTCTCGCCCAACCGGTCGATGCGTTCCTCGCCCAGCATGACCCGGCCGTCGTCGGGCCGGATCACGCCGGCCAGGACGTGCAGGAGGGTGGACTTTCCGGAGCCGGACGGCCCCATGATCGCCAGCAGTTCACCCGCTCGGACCGCCACTTCGGCGCCGGCGAGGGCAGTCGTCGGTCCGTACTTCTTGACAAGGCCGTATCCGGCCAGCACGTCGCTCATGGCCTCCACGATCGGATAGGCACCGCACCTCGCGCCTCGGTCACCTGACCATGGTTGACGGCGTGCCCCGCCGCAGAACCGTTCTTTTGACCGACCCTGCGGCCGCGGCCCGGCCGCATACCGTAAGCCCATGGAGATCAGCCAGACCGAGAACACCACAACCGCCCGTACGCGGCGGCGCGGCGGCCTGGCGATCGGCGGAATCATCGCGCTCGGCCTCGCCGCCACCATCGATCTGCTCGTCGTGGCCACCAACGGCGACCGGGTCTGGGTGACCCTGCTCGTCCTGGCGGTGGGGCTGACAGCGCTGCTGTGGCCTGCGGGCGCCCGTCCGCCGTGGCTGACCCCGCCGGTGCGAACCATCGTGCCCGCGCTCGGCTCCGCGGCGTACACGATCGGGGTCCTGCTCGGCGGCACGCCGACCGCGATCGGACCGGGCGAGCCCTTGATCCTGATCTGCCTGCTCGTCGTCGCGGTCCGCAACTGCCGGCCGGGAACGGCCGCGGTGGCCGCGTTCGTCATCGGCGCGAGCATCGTCGTGACGCCCCTGCGTGTCAGCGTCGGCAGTCCCGGCGAGGCCGGCGTCTCCTACGCGGTCTCGGCCGTGCTCGCCGTGCTCGCCAGCGGCGGCGCAGCGCTCGGTGGCTACCTGCGCTCCCTCGACCGTCGTCGAGAAGCCGCGATCGCCCGGACCCGCCGGACCGAGCGGCTGTCCATGGCGGCGGACCTGCACGACTTCGTCGCGCACCACGTCACCGGCATCCTGGTCCAGACGCAGATGGCCCGGGCACTGGCCGCCGGCGGCGAACCCGACCGCCTCGACCCCGTGCTCGAACGCATCGAACACGCGGCCGGCGAGGCCCTCGGCGCGATGCGGCGTACCGTCGGCATCCTGCGCAGCAGCGACGCCGACCACCCCGCCGCCGGCGACCTGGCCGCGGTCCCCGACCTCGTCAGCGGTTTCACCGCGGCCCACCGCATTCACGCCACCCTGCACCGCGACCCGGGTGTGCCGGACACCCTGCCGCCGGAAGTCCAGGCCGCCGCCTACCGGGTCATCCAGGAAGCGCTGACCAACGTGGGACGGCACGCCACCGACGCCACCGAGACCACCATCGACCTCCGGTGCGATGACGGGCACCTGGAGGTGACGGTGCACAACGACGGCACCAGCCGGACCCGGCCCGCGAGTGGCCGCAGCGACCACTACGGCCTGATCGGCCTCACCGAACGGGTCAGCGCCCTCGGCGGTCACCTCCACGCCGGACCGGAGCCCACCGGTGGCTGGCGCGTGGCGGCCCGGCTGCCGACGAGCGACTCTCTCCACCGGTAGGGCAGCTCTCCCATCGGCCACAAGCACGTCTCCTCGGCGGGCGCCGCCGTGCCTGTCGCTTGATGCTCTCCCGATCGGGAGAGGCGGTCCGGCCGGTCGGGAGACGCGTTGGGCCCGGGTCGTCTGCGAGGCTCTTGACCAATGTCGGGTTCCCCGTGATCCCACGTGGACAATTACTGTCGCCCCTTGTTGAAAAGGCACGGGGCAATGCGTTCTGGGCATTGATAGACATCAATAAAAAATTCAATTCGGATTGAACTGGAAGCTTCTCTCGCGACGTAGGAACGGTCAGCTGCCAGTAGACGGCAGACCAGCGGAGAGGTGGAGAGTCATGCGGAGAGTCAGAAACAAGAAAGGCATCAAGATCGCTATTGTTGCCGCGGCCGTGATGGCAGCGGGTGCCCTCGCGACGATTCCCGGCATCAGCTCGGCACGCGAGAACGGTCGCGCCGCCGGCGCCAACTGTGCCGTCCAGAATGCCGACGCGGGCGCGCAGAACGCCAACCAGAACCAGGGCCAGAAGCAGGATGGTGCCGGCGGTGTGCAGGCGGCCCGGACCCGGTTCAACGCCGCGCGACAGGCCTTCGCCGCTCAGGCGAAGCAGCTCCGCGCGGCCCGGACTGAGGCCCGCAATGCGGCCCGGGCTGCTCGGGCCGCCCAGGGCAACGCCGCAGCCAACCAGGGCAACGCCGCACTTCAGCAGGACGCACAGAACAAGGCGGCAGCGGCGCAGGCCGCACTCGCGCGCTTCCGCACCCAGCGGACGGCGACGAACCAGGCGCTGAACAACGCGCGACAGGCCCTGGGCGAGTTGCGCGCGGCGGAGAAAGCCGCCAAACAAAATGGCCAGAACCAGAACCAGAACCAGAACCAGAACCAGAACCAGAACCAGAACCAGAACCAGAACCAGAACCAGAACCAGAACCAGAACGGTCAAGGCCAGAACGGTCAGGGGCAGGGTCAGAACGGTCAGGGGCAGGGCCAGAACGGGCGCCGCTGCAACAACCAGAACGCCAACCAGAACCAGGGTCAGCAGAATGGGAACGCGCAGGGCGACGGAGCCGACGGCTCGGCCGAGAACCAGCGGGACATGAACAACATGGAGAACACGGCCAGGAACTCCGGAGCGCAGTAGCGGGCCGGTAAGCCCAGGCACGGACGCCCGTTGTCGTCACGCGTCAAGCATTCCGACGGCGACGGGCGCCTTGCCGTGCAGTGCGATCAGGCCCACTCCTGTGGATCGCCGCCCATGCGCGGGGGTTGGTGCGGAACGGGGCGTCAGGTTGTCGGCAGCAGGCCCGCGTCTCGTGCGAGGATCGCCGCTTGGACCCGGTTGGCGCAGTCCAGCTTGGTCAGGATGTGTCGCACGTGGGTCTTGACGGTGCCTTCGCCCATGAAGAGCTGCCTGCCCGCCTCGGCGTTGGAGAGTCCTGAGCCGATCATGGCGAGCACCTCGCGTTCCCGGTCGGTCAGCGCGCTGACCCGGCGGCGGGCCTCGGTGATCCGGCCGGCGCTGGTGACGACGTAGCGGTCGATCAGCTCGCGGGTGATGCGGGGCGAGAGGATCGCGTGTCCGTCGGCCGCGGCGCGGACGGCGTGGATGAGTTCCTCGGGTCCGCTGTCCTTGAGCAGGAAGCCCGCCGCCCCGGCCAGCAGCGCCTGGGCCACGTACTCGTCCTCGCCGAAGGTCGTCAGCATGACGACCTGGACCGACGGGGCGCGCGCGGCCAGCTCCTTCGCCGCGGTCAGGCCGTCCGTTCCCGGCATCCGGATGTCCATCAGCACCACATCGATGTCGTGCCGGGTGGCCAGGTCGACTGCCTCCGCGCCGTTGCCCGCCTCGGCGACGATCTCGATGTCGTCGGCGTGCGACAGCACCAGGCGCAGGCCCGCGCGGACCAGTCTCTCGTCGTCGGCCAGCAGAACCCGTACCGTTCGGGCGTCGTTGATCATGTTGGTCGCATCCTACGGTCCCTCGGGGCTGGCGGGAACCGCGAGCCGGTCCATCAGGGACAGGCGGTCTCCTTGGAAGCAGTACCGGAGGACCGCTGTGCCCGTTGCTTCGCTCCACGTCTGCGAGTACAGGCAGGTCGCGCCGGGCGGCGGGGGCTTTTCGATCGTCTGGGCGGCCATCCGGGCGAGCGGGTCGTCCTCGCCGATGAGGGAGATGACCTCTGTCTTGGTCATGCCGATCCGAGCAGATTCGACGGGCGCGTCGAAGGGGGTGCTGCCCGGCACGACGAGTGATGCGGCGTTGAGGACGACAGAGACCAGTGCCGGTACGCCAACCAGGCCGACGGCGAGAAGCGCGGCCACCCCCCGGCCGTCGCGCAGGCTGCCCCGGAGGCCGCCACCCGCCTGTCCGGTGCCGGCGGCCGGATGGATGATCCTGCCGTTCGGTACGCCCGGCCACGGTCCGCTGAATCCGTCAGGTGGCGCGGAGCCGACCAGCGGCAACCCGGCCGAGACCCGGAAGCCGCCGTCGGGGGTGGAGCCCGCGCGGAAGTCCCCGTTGAGCAGGCGAATCCGTTCCTGGACACCGACCAGGCCCAGGCCG
This sequence comes from Actinoplanes sp. ATCC 53533, assembly GCF_003947245.1. Lineage (NCBI taxonomy): Bacteria > Bacillati > Actinomycetota > Actinomycetes > Micromonosporales > Micromonosporaceae > Actinoplanes > Actinoplanes sp. ATCC 53533. The sequence continues at coordinate 32,678 of NZ_QHHV01000064.1, forward strand.
GTGCCCGAGGCGGCCGGCCTCGGCTCGGAAGCGATGGGGGAACCGCTGGTGACTTCGACGCGCACTCGCTCCGGGTCGCGTTCGATCACGACGTTCGCCGCGGCGCCGACCGCGTGTCGATGGATGTTGGTGAGGCATTCGCGGACGATGCGATGCACGGCCCACCGGACAGCCGGTGGTGCGTCTGCGAGATCGGCTCCGCGCCAGGTGAGTTCCACCGGTACGCCGGCCGAGCGGGACTGGGCGATCAGCCGGGCCAGGCCGGCGGGTGTGCCGGTTTCGTCCACCGGCTGCAACTGCGGCTGATCCGGCTCGGCGGTGCGCAGTATGCCGAGCGTGCCGCGTAGCTCCTGCATCGCGGTGTGCACGGTGCTGCGGATCAGCCGGGCCTCGTCGGTCGCCTTGGGTACCTTTCCCGCGGTGGTGAGTTCCAGGGCGCCGGCGTACAGCGAGATGAGGCTCAGCCGGTGGCCGAGTTGGTCGTGCATCTCCTGGGCGATGCGCGAGCGTTCCTGAAGCCGGGCGGTCGAGTGCGCCAGCCGGTAGTTGTCCTCGAGGTAGTGGGTGCGTTCGCGGAGGGCGCTGACCAGGCGGTCCGCCTTGCGGAGCAGGAACTGCCCGCCGACCGGGAGCCCGATGCAGACGGCGAGGGCGACCGCGTGCCCGACCACCACGATCGGCCAGCCGTATTGCGCCGACAGCAGCGCGGCGCCGCAGTCGGTGAGCACCGCCAACCCGAGCACGGCGCGCAGCCGTCGCGTCGGCTGGATGTGCGTCGAGGCGTGGAAGACGGTCAGCGCCAGCAGGCTGCCGGCCGCCGGCCATGCGCCGAACAGTGCGGCCGCCCCGACGAGGGCCACCCCGGGAAGTCTCAGCCGGAGCAGCCCCAGCAGGGCCGTGCCCGCGATCAAGAGCCAGATCCACGGCGATTCAGGCGCGCACTGCGCGGACGTCCAGGCGAAGTCGAACGACACCTGGGCGGAGGCCCACGTGACCGCGGCGATCAACCCGGCCAGACCGAGCTCCCGCGCGACCGTGCGGCCGCGCCACTCAGACACCCGCATCGGCTCCCCTCATGTGCGTAAGTACGAGTCCAGCTGAGCAGTAGTTCACCGACCGTCGGCGGCGCGCGCGGCTATATCGACCGGTATAGCTGATTGGCTCGTTCGGTAGAGGACGCGCCCATCCAAGAATGCCTATGGTTCTGCCGACGGCGATCGCGTGCTCGACGCGCTGATGAACGCCGCAACGGTCCAGCTCATCTCGTGACCGATTCCCCTGGCGGCTGCCGGGTCGCGACGCCGTGTCGCATTCCTCGCAGAAGGGTTCCGTATGCGTAACAGACACCGGCCCGTTGGCTTGCTCCCCCCACCGCTGAACCCGCCTGGACCAGTCGGCGGCGCTCGTCTCGTGGCCGTCACCGCGGCGACAACCATGGTTCTGGTCGCCGGCCTGGCCAGTCCCGCGTCGGCCGGCGCCGAGGGCGAACCGGCCAGGGCGGACGCGGTGGGCGGCCGGGCTGCGGCCGGAGCGACCATGCGATCCGCGTCCGGATACCGCGTCAGTCTGCTCACCGGTGACCAGATCGACGTCGACACCGACGGCCGCCTGATCGCCGCGGAACCGGCGAAGGGAAGGGAGAAGGTGACGCTCCGGGTGCACCGGCTGAACGGCCGCACTCTGGTCGTTCCCGCGGACGCGTACCGCATGATCGCCGACGGCAGGCTCGACCAGCGGCTCTTCGACGTCGGCGAGTTGGCCAAGGTGGCCAGGCTCAGGGGCCGGGACGACAGCGTGCGCGTGATCGTCGGCTACCGGGGCGCCGCCACCACCACGAGGTCCGCGCTCCGCGCCGCCGGCGACACCGAGGTGCGCCGGACCTTCAAGGCCCTGAACGCCGACCTGGTCACCACGCCTCGGCCGGACGCCACGCAGTTGTGGCAGACCCTCACCAGGGTGCAGCGTTCCGGTCTCCGTGCCACCGCACCCGGCGTGGACCACGTCTGGCTGGACGGGGTCCGCGAGGCCACCTTGGACAAGAGCGTCCCGCAGGTCGGTGCGCCCGGGGCGTGGGCCGCGGGATACGACGGCAAGGGCGTCAAGGTCGCCGTGCTGGACTCGGGTGTCGACGCCACCCATCCCGACCTCAGGACCCAGGTGATCGCCGAGAAGAACTTCACGACAACCCCCGACGCCGGGGACCGCATCGGCCACGGCACCCACGTCGCGTCCACTGTGGCCGGCACCGGCGCCAGGTCCGGCGGCAAGTTCAAGGGCGTCGCGCCGGGCGCGCGGATTCTCAACGGCAAGGTGCTCGGCGAGGACAACAGCGGTGCCGACTCCACCATCATCGCGGGCATGGAATGGGCCGCTGAACAGGGCGCGGACATCGTGAGCATGAGCCTCGGTGGCCAGGACCGCCCCGGGGAGGACCCGATCGAGGCCACGGTCAACAAGCTGTCGGCAGAGCGGGGCATCCTGTTCACCATCTCGGCGGGCAACGGCGGCCCCGGCATCGGCACGCTCGGCTCGCCCGGCAGCGCGGAGGCGGCGCTCACCGTCGGTGCGGTCGACGACAAGGACCAATGGGCCGATTGGTCCAGTGTGGGCCCGACCGCCGACGGCGGCCTCAAGCCCGACGTGACCGCTCCGGGCGTCGACATCACCGCCGCCGTGCCGGCGGACAGCATCATCGCCAGGAACGTGGGCCAGAACCCGCCCGGCTACGCGAGCATCGAAGGTACGTCGATGTCGACACCGCACGTCGCGGGCGCGGCGGCGATCCTCAAGCAGGCCCACCCGGATTGGCGGTATGCCGAGCTCAAGGCTGCCCTGATCGGCTCCGCCAAGGGCGGTCCGTACCAGGTTCTCCAGCAGGGTGCGGGCCGGATCCAGGTGGACGAGGCCGTCGAACAGTCCGTGATCGCCGAGCCGTCCTCGGTGAACCTGGGCACGCAGGCCTGGCCGCACGTCGACGATACGCCGGTCACCAAGAAATTGACCTACCGCAACCTCGGGACGCGGGACGTCACGCTGAACCTCGCGACGACCGGCACCGACCCGAAGGGGCAGGCCGTCCCGGCCGGCTTCTTCACGCTCGGCGCCACGGCTGTCACCGTCCCGGCGGGCGGCCGGGCCTCGGTCGACGTGACCGCCGACACCAGGCTCGGTGGCAGCACGGACGGGGGATACTCCCTGTACGTCGCGGCCACGGGCGGCGGCCAGAACGTGCGGACAGCGGTGGGCGTGAACCGCGAGGTCGAATCGTACGACGTGACGCTGAGGTACACAGCGCGCGACGGCAAGCCGGCGTCCGCCGACAACACCGGCACCATTCTGGGCGGCACGAGCGGTCTGGGCAGGGGATACCTCGCCTGGCCGGAGCCCGACGAGTCCGGCGCTGTCAGGCTCCGCCTGGCCAAGGGCAGCTATCTGCTCGATTGTGGGATCTTCGTGGACCTCATCGACGACGCGAAGGGCACCGACTGGCTGGTCCAGCCGAGGCTGGAGGTCACCAGGAACATGACGGTGACGATTGACGCGCGCACCACCAAGCCGGTCGATGTGACGGTGCCGGACGCTCGAGCCAAGCCGGCGACTGCCGGATCGTCCTACGGGTACACGGACGAGGGCTTCGAGGCCGGCGGGGAGTTCTGGACGAATTCGATCAAGGCGTTCCGCACCGCTCATCTGGGCCCGCAGGTCGCCCGGGGCCTGGCCCAGCAATGGTCGAGCCAATGGGTGCGGGGTTCGAAAGCCGAGTACAACACGGTGTCCGGCGGCCCGGTGCAGAAGCTCGCCACCGGCTACACCAAGCACTTCACGCGCCCGCAGTTCGCCACCGTGCAGGCCACCGTCGGGGCGGCCGCCCCGGGCAAGACGGGCGAGCTCACTGCTACCGGCGTGCTGCCCTCGGTCGCCCCTGGCTCCGGGAATCCGGTAGAGCACAGGCTGCCGCACACGCGCACCATATACCTGTCGACGGCCGATCAGGTCCGGTGGTCGCTCGCGTCCGCGCAGTTCCAGGCCGAGGGGTCGGCGCGCGAAGTCGGTTTCCAGCATGCCGGCCCGCAGGCGTACCGGGGTGGCAGGACCTACCAGGAGGCCTTCGGCGTCGGCGTCATCGGGCCGGCCCTGCCCAGGAACACCGGTGTCCGCCGCGACGGCGACCAGATGACCGCCGATGTGCGGGTCTACTCCGACGGCAAGGGACATCCCGGCGACTCGGACTACACGTCGGTCCGGACGGTCCTCTACCGCGACGGCGTCAAGATCGCTGACGATGCGGATCGGCCCTGGGGGCGCCGGCCGCCGGCCGTGGTCCCGGCCGCGCCGGCCTGGTACGAACTGGCCACGTCCGTCACGCGCAGCGCGACCGTGGGAGCCACCTCCACCCGTATCGACGCGAGTTGGACCTTCCGCTCCCAGCGGACCGCCGGGCCGGTTTGGATGCCGCTCTCCACGGCGCGCCTCCATCCCGCGCTCGGCCCGGACAGCACGGCTCCCGCCGGCCGGACCCAGTCCGTTCCGGTGACCGTGCAAGGCGCCGCGGCGCGCGGAAGTCTCCGGTCGCTGTCGGTCTACGCCTCATACGACGGCGGCCGGACCTGGAAGAAACTGACCGTCAGCAGGGGCAAGGTCTCCGTCAGGAACCCGGCCAGGGGCAAGGGCATCGCCTTCCGCACCGTGCTCTCGGACAGAACGGGGAACACGTCCACCGTGTCGATCCACAACGCCTACCTCGGCAGGTGACACCGCCCTGATCCGCGAAGCGGCCCCGGAACCGTCAGTTCCGGGGCCGCTCGTGCGTTCGGCTCCGCCGTGATGGGACGGAAACTCAGGACGTCAGGCGGAACGTGGCGTCGCCGCGCCCGACCGCGTTGGTGATCGGGTCGAGCCGGAGGACGAACCCGTAGTGCCGGATGTACCGGTCGGGGTGGTTGTACGACTGGAACGACGTCCACCCCGCGTCGGCCAGGCCGGCGACCTGACGGAAGGTGGCGTCCGCCGCGTACGACGCCGTGCCGTCGTTGGGCGCCAGCGAGAAGTCGAACCCGGTGTGCCGCAGGTAGTAACCGGGAAAGTTGACGGACTCGATCGACACGTAGCCGGAATTGTTCGCCAGGCCCGGAACCAGCCGGAACTGGGAGTCCTGAACCGGGCTGACGTTCGCGTCGATCCGTACGTCGAGATTCGCGTGCCGCACGTAGCGGTCCTGGAAGTTGTACGACTGGAGGCGGGGCCGCGGCGCCGAGGGGCCCCACTTGGCGAACACCCGGGTCGTCTCGGCCGCGGTCAGGTTGAGGATCGAACCGTGCCGCTTCCTGGTCGCGCCCAGGTTGTAGGTGCCCGACGCCGGCAGCCGGAAGACGCCAGGGCTGGACGGGTTCGCGGTCAGAACCGGCAGATACCCCCTGCCGGCGGCGTACTGGTCCAGGTAGAGCGCCCACTCGTTGCGGTTGTTGAACTTCGTCCACATCGGACCCTCCACCTGCGCGCCGGTCAGCCCGATGCCGGAGAGGTTGCCGAGGGTGGTCCACGTCCCGAGGATGGAGTTGCTGCCCTCGAGGGTGATCTGGCCGTCGCCGGAGGCCCGCACATAGCGGTGGTTGCCGACGCCGGAGGGAAGCTCGACGATCTGGGTGTCGATGATCTCCTGGGTGCCCGGCCGGTTGATGTACACCTGCGGCGTCGTGATGCTGCGGAAGTTCGTCGTGCGGGCGGAGTAGATCCGGTGCTTCTGCACGCCGTTCAGCGCCCCGTTCGTCGCCCAGTAGAGCACGTAGTCACCGGTGGCCGCGTTCCAGATCGCCTCCGGCGCCCAGGCGTTGCGCCCCTCGGGGATCGCGCCGGCGACGTTGAGCAGCCACGGCGCCGACCAGCTGACCAGGTCGGTCGACTCCCACACCACGAGGTTGCGGCTGCCGTTGTTGATCGCGTCGCCCCAGGTCTGCCCGCAGTCGATGCACAGGTCGGTCGCGATGATCCAGTACCGGCTGCCGTCCGGCGAGCGGACCAGGGCGGGGTCGCGTACACCCTTGGTGCCGATCGGGGAACGCAGCACCATTCCGCCGTTGTTCAGGTCGGTCCAGTTCAGCCCGTCCGTGCTGTGCGACAGGTACATCTGCTGGCCGGTCGCGCCCTCCCCGATGAAATGCACCATCAGATAGCCGGTGAACGGATCCAGGGCGGCCGCTGGCTTCGGCGCCGCCACCGACCAGGACGCGAATATCAGGCAGGCGAATGCGAGCAGCGCACCCAGCCTGGCCAAGGGTTTGGACGTAGACAATGCAATCTCCTTGGTGCCGATGGCGGACGGAGAATCGTCCTCACAGGGTGGGGATGACCGGCTGGATAGTGCCGTCGGCGTTGAATCGCAGCGGGTCGACCGTGACTTCGCGGTTGTAGCCGTTGCCGGCCGGGACGGCGAAGCGGTGGTAGGCGATGTGCCACTCGCCGGTCGGCGCCATCACGATCGAGTGGTGGCCGGTGCCCTTGATGCCGAGGCTGAGGTTCTTCGCCAGGATCGTGCCGCGATGCGTCCACGGGCCGAACGGTGTCGTGCCGGTCGCGTATTCGACGTGGTAGTTCTCCGAGCGGGTGTCGTCGACGGAGTACGACAAGTAGTAGCGGCCGTCGCGTTTGAAGACGAAGCTGCCTTCGCGATAGTTGGGCGGGCTGAACGTGCGGACCTGTGCCGGGTCGAACGAGGTCATGTCCGGGTTGAGGCGCACGGCATAGGCGGAGCCGTTGCCCCAGTACAGGTACGACTGCCCGTCGTCGTCGGTGAACACGGCCGGGTCGATCATCTGGCCGCTGCGGAAGCCGGCGGCGATCAGCGGCCGGCCGAGCGGATCGGTGAACGGGCCGGTGGGGCTGGCGGAGGTGGCTACCCCGATGTTGGTATCGGCGGAGAAGTAGAAGTAGTAGCGGTTGTCGCGGTAGGCGATGGCGGGCGCCCAGGCGCGGCTGTCGGCCCAGGTGATCTGCGGGCCGAGGTCGAGAATGGTGCCGTGGTCGGTCCAGGTGGTGAGGTCGGTGGACGAGAAGGCCTTGAACCTGCTGCTGCTCCAGCCGGTGTAGCCGTCGGTGGTGGGGTAGAGGTAGTAGCGGCCGTTGAGGTAGGCGATGTCCGGGTCGGCGTAGAGACCTTTGATGACGGGGCTGCGCCGGCCGGTGGCCCAGGGTGCGGCGATGCGGAACGAGCTGTCCGCGGCGAAGGTGGCCGGGTTGACGGTCGACGGGTCGAGCCACAGTTCCTTGTCGCGGTGCCGCAGGAACCGGCCGGGCGAGTTCGACGCTTCCAGCCGTACCGATCCGCTGATTGAGCCGTCGCGGACGCAGAAGGTGGCGTCGGCGAGGAACAGTGGGGTGCCGGTGTTGGTCTCGAGCCGGATGCGGTAATCGCGGTGGCGCAGCCACATGCCATTGGCGGCCTGCAGGGACACGCAGCCGGTGCCGCCGGCGAGGCCGGGGGTGACGGTGAAGGTGGCGTCGGCCTTCGCCTGTGGCGAGCTGGCCGCGGTGACGGCGGCGATGCCGCCGAGGTAATCGCCGTGCCGGAGGTAGGAGCCGGGGTAGTTGACCGACTCCAGCGATCGGGCCCCGGCGGGGATGTCGGCGGCCTGAGCGGGCCGGCCGAGGCCGGCGGTGACGACGGCGACGACAACAAAGACAGTGAGGGTACGCATGAGCGGGGACGGTCGTGCCATGGCGGACTGCTCTCCCTGGATGAATCGCCAAAGGTGTTGCGGGGGAATGGCGAAGGGGACTGGCGGACCTCGATGGTTACGGCGCTATTTCGAGTGAGTGTTATCGTTCACATCCTGGGTGTCAAGCCCTCCTCGGCGTCGGGTCGCGAATCGCCTCGAGCCCCGTGCATGCCGACTCTGACCAGCGATGATGAGAAAAGTGTCGTCGCCGAAAAGCGTTATGCGGGAGCTGGATTCAACGCCCGAGAAGCGACCCGCTGGCTCGACCCCGCCCGCCGGGACCCGGTCGCACTCTGCTGGCTCGACGCCGCAGGACGGCTGCGCCGCGCCGGCCTCGCCGATCAACACCACCATCTACAACGGACGCCGGTTACTTCGCAGGCTCTCTAACGGTCGTCTCAGGTTCGCTCGTTAGGAAGTTGGCGTCAGATAAGCGATGTAACCCGTATGTAGGAGGCTAGTGATGGCAGTCAACGCAGCGCCGTCCGGGGAAGCGCCGGTCGGTCGGTTGGCAGGCCGGTGGGTGCCGTGGTTGGTGATCGGCTTGTGGGTGGCGCTGGCGGCGGTCATGGTGCCGCTGAGCGGAAAGTTGAGTTCGGTCACCACCGACAGCGCCGCGGACACCTTGCCGGCCAGCGCCGAGTCCACCAAGGTCGCGATACTGGAGGACAGTCTCCCCGGCGGTGAGGACAACACGTTCGTCTTCGTCTACCACCGCGCCGGCGGCATGACCGACGCCGACCGCGCGACGGTCGAGCGCCACTACAACACCCTTGCCAAGCGGTACCCGCCGAAGGTGGCGGCCCCGGCCGACGACGACGAGGGTCCACCGACGAGACCCTCCACCGACGGCAAGGCGATGATGTTCACCCTCGAGGTGAGCACGACCTACGGCGCGCCGGAGGCCCTCGTCGGCCCGTTGCGTGACGCCGCGAAGGACCGCCCCGCCGGCCTGGAACTCGACGTGACCGGCCCGGCCGCGATCGACGGCGACATGGACGCCGTCTTCGACGGCATCGACCTGCAGGTCTTCCTCACCACCGTCATCGTCGTCACGCTCCTGCTCATCCTCACCTACCGCAGCCCGGTGTTGTGGTTCATCCCGCTCGTGGCCGTGGGCGCGGCCGCACTGACCGCGATGGCGACCGTCTACCTGCTCGTCAAGGGCTTCGGCATCGTGGTCAACGACCAGAACTCGGCGCTGCTGACGATCCTGGTGTTCGGCGTCGGCACGGACTACGCGCTGTTGCTCATCGCTCGATATCGGGAAACACTGCACCACCACGAGAACGTCCGGGTCGCGATGGTCCACGCGCTGCGCGGCGCGGCGCCGGCCATCGTCGCGTCCGCGGCCACCGTGATCGCCGGTCTGCTCTGCCTGCTCGTCGCCGACCTGAACAGCACCAGCGGGTTGGGCCCGATCGGCGCGGCCGGCATCCTGTGCGCGCTGGTGGCCATGCTGACGCTTTTCCCGGCGGTGCTCGTGGTGCTCGGCAGGCGGATCTTCTGGCCGGCCATCCCGCGGTTCAGCACGGCCGTGGAGGAGAAGCCGGGGGTGTGGGGACGGCTCGGCGCCGCCATCAGCCGCCGCCGGTGGGTGGCGACGCTCGGCTCGTTCGGAATCCTCGGCGTGCTCGCCATCGGGCTGGCGGGCAACACCGGCGCCCTGCGGGAGCAGGACCAGTTCCTGTCCGCGCCGGAGTCGGTCACCGGCTTCACCGTTCTCCGCCAGCACTTCCCGGAGCTCGGCGGCCAGCCGATGACGATCTTCACGCGGCCGGCGCACCAGGAGCGGGTGCTCGACATCGTCAAGGGCACTCGCGGGGTGGCCCTGGCCATGCCGGGTCAGACCAGCGGTGGCTGGGCCGACATCTCCGTGTTCCCGACGGACGCGCCGGACACCGTCGCAGAGTACGACACGATCAAGCGGGTGCGCACCGCCGTGCACGCGGTGAGCGGGGCGGAGGCGATCGTCGGCGGGCCGAGCGCGGAGAACCTCGACACCGAGGTGACCACCAGCCGCGACGAGAAGCTGGTGATCCCGCTGGTGCTCGCCGTCGTCCTGATCGTCCTCGGGCTGCTACTCCGAGCGATCGTGGCCCCGCTGATCCTGATGGCCACCGTGATCGTCTCATTCGCCGCGGCCTTCGGCGGCAGCGTGTTCGTCTTCGACACGATCCTCGGGTTCAAGGGCGTCGACTATTCGGTGCCGCTGCTGGCATTCCTGTTCCTGGTGGCGCTCGGCGTCGACTACAACATCTTCCTGGCCAGCCGGGCCCGGGAGGAGACCGCGCGCCTCGGCACCAGAGAGGGCATGCTCAAAGCCCTCTCCGCCACCGGTGGCGTCATCACCTCGGCGGGCCTGGTCCTGGCGGCCACGTTCGCGGTCCTCGCCACACTCCCGCTGGTGATGCTGATCGAGGTCGGGTTCCTGGTCGCCTTCGGCGTGCTGCTCGACGCCCTGCTGGTGCGGTCGGTCCTGGTGCCCGCCCTCACCCTGCTGATCGGCCGGCGGATCTGGTGGCCGAGCCGGCTGTCCCGTCCAGCGACGGAGCTGCCGGACGGTCAACAGTCGCTCGCCGACGACAAGGAGCCCGCGCTGCAGCGGTGAGCACGGCGGCACGGACGAGATCCGGGACGGGGACCCAGCCCCGTCCCGGATCTTTGCATGGGCCCGACGGTCGCCGCCCTGTGCTCCTGCGCCGTTCGGCCGGGGCTGGGGTCGGCGCATCGCGGTGTCCTGCCCCCGACGGTGAGCCGCGCCGGGCGATGCCCGAGGGGCGCCGTCCCTTGTCCTGCGCCGCGCCACCGGGGCGGTCAGCGCACCGCGGTGTCCTCCCCGGCGGCGAGCCGCGCGATCGGGGCGGGCGGGGCCGCGGCCGGAAGGTCGACCCGAAGCAGCGCGCCACCGCGTGCGGAGCGGGCGACGGTGGCCCGGCCGCCGTGGGCGTCGACGACCCGCTGCACGATCGACAGTCCCAGACCGGATCCCGGCAACGCCCGGGCGCTGTCGGCACGGTAGAACCGGTCGAACACCCGCGGTGCGTCGGCGGCGTCGATGCCCGGCCCGGCGTCGTCGACCTCGAGCACCGCCGACGCGCCCTCGGCCCGGAGCCGGACCTGGATCGGCTGGTCCGCGGGGGACCATTTGCCGGCGTTGTCGATGAGGTTGAGCACCGCCCGCTCGAGCGCCGCGGGACGCCCGCTCACCCACACGGAGGTCACGTCGAGCGCGACCTCGATGTCGGGCACGCGGGAACGCGCCCGGGTCGCGGCGGCCACCACCACGTCGGCGAGGTCGAGCAGCTCGGTGTTCTCGTCGCTGACGTCGCCGCGCGCCAGGTCGGTCAGCTCGGCGGCAAGGGTGCTCAACTCGGCCACCTGGGCGCCGAGATCGTTGAGCAGCCGGGTCCGGCTCTCCGCCGGCAGTGCGCTGTCCAGGGTGCCGCGCCGATCGAGCCGGATCAGCAGCTCGACGTTGAGGCGCAGGCTGGTGAGCGGGGTCTTGAGCTCGTGGGCGGCGTCCTCGGCGAGCAGCCGCTGGGCCCGCCGGGAGTCCCGGAGCGCGGCGAGCATGTCGTTGATCGACTGGATCAGCCGCCGGATCTCCCCACCGCCCTCATCCGGGATGTCGGCGTCGAGATCCCGGGTGTGCGCGACACGTACCGCGGCGGCGGTCAGCCGGTCGATCGGTGCCAGCGCGGTCCGCGCCACGGTACGCCCGACCAGGGCGCCGCCGACCACGCAGAGCAGCCCGATCAGCAGCATGCCCAACCCGAACTGGTTGATCGGGCTGTCGTCGGCGACGCGGGCCACCTGGACCGCGCCGTCGCCCGCCCGCAGCGTGTAGATGATGTAGCCGTCCTCGTCGCTGTCGTTCGACTCCATCAGATCGGCCGACGCGCCCTGCGCCACGCGCCCGGCGTGCTCGCTGACGGGGGGCAGCGCGGGTTGGCCGGCCGGCGTCCGGGTCGAGCCGTCAGGCAGGATGACCCGCACCAGCCGACCGGATCCGGGATACGGCGGTAGCTGGACCCGGGTCAGACCGGCGCCCTCCGCGCTCGTCGCCAGGACGCGGGAGTCGGCGCGTAGCTGATTCTCGGCGGTGTGCCGCAGCTCCCAGGCCAGGAGCTCGCTGGCCACCTGGAAGGCCACGAACACGCTGAGCGCGATGGCCGTCGCCGCGATCACCGTCAGCCTGGTCCGCAGGGACCGCCGGCGCCACCATCGGTTCAGCCGGCGCGGTTCCCGGCTGGCGGGCCTGCTCACGGAGGAGTCTCCCGCAACGTGTATCCCAGGCCGCGCAGCGTGTAGATCATTCGCGGCTCGCCCTCGGCCTCCATCTTGCGGCGCAGGTAGCTCACGTATACCTGGAGGTTGTTGGCGGTGGCACTCATGTCGAAGCCCCAGATCGCCTCGAACAGCGCGTCGCGGGTCAAGACCCGGGTCGCGTTGCGCACGAGGACCTGCAGGAGGGAGAACTCGGTCCGGGTCAGGCGCAGTGGCCGCCCGCCACGCCACGCCTCGAACCTGTCGGGATCGAGCCGGACGTCGGCGAACGACAGGATCTGCGACTCCCCGTCGGTCGGCGTGCGCCGGCGCAGCAGGGCCCGCACCCGGGCCAGCAACTCCTCGGTGGCGAACGGCTTGGGCAGGTAGTCGTCGGCGCCCGCGTCCAGCCCCGCGACCCGGTCGGAGACCTGGTCACGGGCGGTCAGCATCAGCACCGGCAGATCCCGGCCCGCGGTCCGCAACCGCCGGCAGGTCTCCAACCCGCCGAGGCGGGGCATCATCACGTCGAGGATCAGCAGATCCAGCGTGTCACCGCCGGCCCCACCGACCCCGTCGAGCACGGCGAGACCGTTGGCGACGGTGCTGGTGTCGTAACCCTCGACCTGGAGCACCCGCTCCAGCGACTCACGGATGGCCGCATCATCATCCGCGATCATGATCCGCACGCCGGCCCGCCCCCTTCCCGTCGATGCTTTTGCCGCTCATCCTCCCCGATCAACCTGAGACCAGCATTAGCGCCCGGCCCGGCACCTCACCGCGGATCAACCGCTACGACGTCGGCGAAACCGCGCTGCTCGATGATCGGGAGCGGACTCAGTAAACGGTCACGCCGTATTGGCTCATCGCCCGGGTGACCTGGGAGAAGTAGGTGACGCCGCCGGCTGTGCAGTTGCCGCTGCCGCCGACGGTCATGCCGATCCCGGTAGCGCCGGAGAACAGCGGTCCGCCGCTGTCGCCGGGCTCGGCGCAGACGGTGGTGCGGATCAGGTTGGTGACCATGCCGCCGGCGAAGTAGACGGTGACGTTCAGCGCGGTGATCCGGCCGCTCCGCACCCCGGTGACCGGGCCGGAGCGCTGCACGGCCTGTCCGACGGAGCCGCCGGACACCGCCGTGATCGGCTGGAGGGTGCCGTTGTACAGGTTCACGGCGCTGGGCTTCGGGATGGCGGCGTCGGTGTAGCGGACCAGGGCGTAGTCGTGCGTCTCGTCCTTGGCCGCGACCACCCCGATCGGCACGAGGCCGTTCGGATCGGCGAATACCGGGGTGCCGATGTCGCCGACGCAGTGCGCGGCGGTGAGGAAGTAGACGTTGAGCGCCTGGCGGGCGTTGAAGCCGATCGTGCAGCGGAAGCCGGCGTTGCCGAACACCACGTCGCCGCCGGCGATCCGGCGGGTGCGGACGCCCGGCTCGCGAACGAGGCGGCCGCCGAGCCGGTCGACCGCGCCGGTGAGCCGGGCCAGGGCGGCACCGGTGACCGTGTCGTCGGCGGCGACCACGATCCGGGCGGTTACCGGGTCGATCCACCAGGCGGTGCCGGGGACGGCGGCGCCCGAGCCGGGCGGAGCGGCGACGGCCGCGGCGCCGCTGACGAGGATGACCACCAGGGTCACGATGCCTGCCACTGTCCCTCGAAGACCGATGCGCATGGCGTGTCCTCCCTCCGCTCCCGGCCGCCGGCCGGGCGTCGCGGCCATGATAGGCGTGGCCGTGCGGGTGGCGCTGTCGGAAAATGTCGCGCTGCTCCTGACGGCCGTCAGGAGTGGGGCGTGACGGCCCGCAGGGCGATGTCGACGGAGGCCTGGAGGTCTTCGCGGCTCGCGCCGGTCGCGGCGTGGACGGCGTGACCCTCGCTGAGCGCCATCAAGAATCGTGCCAGTGCCCGGGGATCCATGCCATGGGGGAGGTCTCCTTCCCTTGCCGCGCGGGACAGCCGTTCTTCGAGGGCGGTCTCGGTGGCGGCTCGGCCGGCGGCCAGGATCTCGGAGATGCTGGCGTTCTCCGGCGAGCAGGCCAGGCCGCCCTGGATGGAGAGGCAGCCCGGCGGTTGATCGCTGGCGGTGAGGCGATCGGCGCTGGAGCGCAGGAAGGCTTCGATGGCGGCGTGCGCGGTGGGTTGGTCGAGTGCGGCGCGGGCCTTGGCCACCTGGGTCTCGTGGTAGCGGGCGAAGGCGCGCTGGAACAGCTGCTGCTTGCTGCCGAACGTGGCGTACAGGCTCGGCCGGTTGATGCCCATCGCGCTGGTGAGGGCGGTCATGGACGCACCCTCGTAGCCGTGTCGCCAGAAGACCTCGGCGGCCCGGCCGAGGACCGTCTCCTCGTCGAAGGCCCGCGGTCGTCCGATGATGGGCGTCTCAGTGCTCACCGGCCCATCCTACCGCTCGGTACAAATGGTGATCGGGCTCACCAACCGAGCGGTACAAAACTTGCTACGGTTTCCCGCAACCGGGCGGTACAAAAAGAGGTGGCGCTACGCCGGCCGCTCGGGCCGCACACCGAGAGGAAGCGCATGACCGTCACACTGATCACCGGCGCGAACAAGGGCATCGGTTTCGAGACAGCCAAGCAGCTCATGGAGGTGGGCCACACCGTCTACATCGGAGCCCGTGACATCGAGCGGGGCGAGAAGGCCGCGGCGGAGCTGGGCGCACGATTCGTGCAGCTCGATGTGACCGACGACGCGTCGGTGAGCGACGCGCTGGCAACCGTTGCTGCGGCCGAGGGCCGGCTCGACGTCCTGGTGCACAACGCGGGCATCCTCGCGGACGGAGTCGTCGACGGGCCGGCGGCCCTGCGGGCGTTCGACACCAACGCGGTGGGAATCGTCCGGGTCACGGAGGCGGCGCTGCCGCTGCTGCGGAAGTCCTCGAACCCCACGGTGGTCACCGTTTCGAGCAGCATGGGATCTTTCTGGGCGGTGACCAATCCCGAACGGCCGGAGTTCAATTTCCCGCTTGCGCTCTACGCGGCGTCCAAGTCGGCAGCCACCATGCTCACTGTCCAGTACGCCAAGTCCCAGCCGGGTATCAAGTTCAACGCGATCGAGCCCGGTGCCACCGCCACCGACATGACCGCCGCCTTCGGCATCGGAAGATCGGTGGTGGAGAGCGCCAGGACTGTCGTGCGCCTGGCCACGCTCGGCGCGGACGGCCCGACCGGCACCTTCCAGGACGAGCTCGGAGAGCTGAGCTGGTAGGCGCGCAGGACCGTCCCGGGTGAGAAGTGAGACGCCGAACGGCGGCCCGCTGGTTCAGGGGGCCGCCGTTCGGTGGTGCGTGTGGGTCAGAGCGGGCGGATGTTCTCCGCCTGGAGGCCCTTCTGGCCCTGGGTGATGTCGAATTCGACCTTCTGGTTCTCGTCGAGGCTGCGGAAGCCGCTGGCCGAGATCGCGGAGAAGTGGGCGAAGACGTCGGCGCCGCCGTCGTCGGGGGTGATGAAGCCGAAGCCCTTGTCGGCGTTGAACCACTTCACGGTGCCTGTAGTCATGTCTGCTCCTTCGCAGGTGTTGGAGTCCGCAGTGTGCGGGCTCACACGCCGCTGCGTTGATCACCCGCGCCGAACCGACACGACAAACGAAAAAGCGCCTGGAATGGGTTTTGGATAACCCATCAGGCGCCGAAAACGTCTACGGAAATCAAAACTGCAACGGGGTTACCGTAGCACAGCAGCCCGCTGGCCGCGCCGAGCTCGCCAAAGATGGGCGTGTGGAACAACGGGCTCACCTGCGGGCGCTGGATCCAGGCCACCGTCGGCGACTATCGCACCGGCTCATGACCGGACCCGGGATCCGCGGGCGTGCGCACCCACCGCATCCGGTCCTCGCGCCAGCCGGTGCCGGCGAGGCCGGCGCGCAATGCCGCCTGCGGATCACCCTTCATGATCACCTCACCCTCCATCACCGGTACGCCTCGAGCCCGCAGCACGGACGCCAGTGCGGCCGTGATCGCGTGCGCGCCTCCGGTGCCCTTCGCCTCCGGCAGCACGAAGACGTCGTGGACGGTCGCCGCGCGCGCCGGGCGGTACCGGTCGTCGCCCACGGTGGCGTAGCCGTGCCCGACCGGGCGGCCGTCCCGCTCGGCGACGACGCACGCGGCCTCCGGGTGGAACGGTTCCGCGAACCGGGCGGCGATCCACGCGTCGACGTCGACCCGGGTCGTCTCGCCGGCCAGCCCGTTGCGGACCGCTGCGGCCAGGCATGAGCGGACGAAGCCGGCGTCGGCGGCGGTCGCCGGGCGGACCTGCCAGCCGGGCGCCTCGGCCAGGCCGGCCGTCGACCGGCGGATCGTCAGCACCTCGGGCTGAAACCCGGCCGCCGTAAGCACCCCGGCCAGCGGCGCCGCGTCACCCCGCAGCGGCAGTTCCGCCCGCACCGCCCACCGGTGCGGCACGGCGGCGAGCAGTTGGGCCGCCGCCGGCGCCCCGGCCGCGCACAGGCCGTCGAGCCGCATGTCGGCTGCGAGTGTCAGTGGGTGGAGGCACTCGAAGAGCCGGGCCGCGGCCGTCACCACACCGGCCTGGCGCACCGCCACCGTGTCGAGGACGCCGCCGTCGGCGACCACCGCGTCGCGGACCACGCGGCGGACGAACGCGAGATCGGCCGCCTCCGCGCCGGACCCCGTGGACCGCTGGTGGACCAGGGCGGAGACCCACCAGCCGAGCTCCGCCTCGGTCAACGGTCCTACGTGGACCGGTTCGAGCGCCACCGACATCGTCGCCACCATCCTTCAGGGTCGGCCGGTCGGGTGCCCGCCGCGTGCGCACAGCGTTCGGCCGGACGGGATCTTCGTCAATGGCTGAGGCGTGTTCCGGACAGCTGCCCGGGCGGTGCTTGTCGGCGGCGGCAGCGAATGGCTAGCGTCTCGTCCCACCAAGGCCGTTGTCCCGGGAGGCAGTTGTCCGGGACTTCACCGTGTGGACGGCCGGTGTGCAGCGAAAGGACACGCCCATGCGAAACACCAACCGCCGCAGCAGTCCGGGTCGCGACAACATGATCGTGCTCTCCGAGCGGGTTGTGAATCGGCGCTGAGCCTGGATCCACCGACGCAGTTGGCGCTGATCCCTGATTGATTGTTTCGATGTCGGGCGGTTCGCCGTTTCGGTGGGCGTGGGGAATCCGCCGATCTCGTGGTCGGCTCGCTCCGGGGTGTGGTCTTCGGGATGGTTGGGTTGGTGGTGTGGCCTGCGACGGCCGCCTGTTCCGGTCCGGTAGGGGTGCTTTTAGCCTGGTGCGGTGGCGGTGTAGATGTTCTCGAACGCTGTCTGCCAAGGCCAGCTGTCGGGTAGGTGCAGGTGGATGGTGCGGGCCCGGTGCGCGATCCGGGCGGCGACGTTGATGATCCGGGTCCGGATGGTCGCCGGCCGGGCGACCGACCAGGCGCCCGCGGCAAGATGACCGGCGGCGCGGGTGAGGTTGTGGGCGATCGCGGCGCAGGCAAGCCAGGCGTCGTTCGCGCTGAACCGGCCCGAGGGCAGGTGCGCCAGGGGCCCGGCGATCAGATCCGCGTTGATCTGCTCGATGATCGCGTGGCCGCGGTGCTGCGCTTCGGCCTGGGCGAGCACGAACGGCGAGTCGGTGAGCACCGCGTGATACCGATAAGACGGCATCAGTTCGCCCTGGCCGGGGTGCTGGGCGGGGTCGTCACGGCGGATCCGACGCACGATCAGCCGTGCGGTCACCTGGTAGCGGGTGCCGGCGAACGCGGTGTAGGTGGTTTCGGCGATCTGCGCATCGGAGATCCACCTGCCGGCGTCCTCATCCCACACGGCCTGCGGATACTTGATGTCGATCCACTCGTGTTCGCTGATGCTCTCGCACGCCGTGCGGATCTTCGCGTCGATCCGGCAGGTGACCGAGAACCGCACGTTGCGTCGCCGACATGCGGTGATCACGGTCTTGGCGTAGAACGCCGAATCGGCCCGCACCACGATCTCCCCCGACGCGCCGCACGCGCGGGCGGTCGTGATCGCCTCGGCGATCATGCTCGCGGCGCCCCGCGCGGAGCCGGCGTTACCCGCCCGTAGCCTCGTTGCGGCGATCACCGGTGCTGACAGTGGTGTGGACAGCGTGGCGATCAGTGGGTTGTAGCCACGCAGCCAGACGTCATAACCGCCGACCTTCGCATGGCCGAACCCGATGCCCTGCTTCTGTTTGCCGTAGACCCGGCGCAGCACCGAGTCGACGTCCACAAAGGTCAGAACGTCGGCACCGGCAAGGATCGGCACCCGCCCGGCCAGGCCGATCAAGGTGTCACGGGCGGCGGCCTGCAACTGCCGCACGTGACCGTGGGTGAAGGTGCGCAGGAATGACCCGATCGTTGACGGGGCGTACACGCTGGTGAACAGCGACGGCATCCCGCCGTGCCGGGCGATGTCGAGGTCGTCGATGCTGTCCGCGCCGGCCAGCATCCCGGCCACGATCGTGGCCACCTTGCCTGCCGGGTTCGCGCCCTTGTCGGTCGGCAGCCGAACCCGGTCGGTGACCGCGTCGTGCAGACCCACCTGCTGGGCCAGGCGCATCACCGGCACCAGCCCGGCACACGACACCAGATTCGGATCATCAAAGGTTGCGCGGACCACCGGCGCGTCATGGCGTAATCTCACCTGCGAGGTGCCCTCTCGAGCGGCGGAATAGAAGCCTGAAGAACTCCTATCCTTCCAGCTCAGAGGGCATCTTCTATCTCCGGCTCGCCACCCATCCGACATTCATCGGTGGATCCAGGCTGAGGCAGAACGGCGAAGTGCTCCGAAACCGAAAGGACACGACAGTGGCGAAACCGGGCCGGGACGGCATGCTCGTCCTCTCCGAACGCGTCAACAAGCGTCGCTGAGAGGGGCCCGGTGCGTTTCCGACCGGAGACGCACCGGGCCGCCGTGCGACGTCGTACGGGATCGACCCGGTATCGCCGAGTGGACAGCCCGCCCGCACCGCCCCAGATCTTCATGATCTTGGAGGCAGCCGGCGGCGAGGCGCCGCTCGGCTTTTGACCGTCTGGTGTGGAATCCGCGACCGCCTGTCCTGGCGGCTCCCGCCCGATCCACCGGACTGAGGGAGATCTTCGAGGCTGTATCCCGCGTCACATGGGGGCGCCAGGGTGGATCACCGGCTGTAGTGTACGAAACGGTTTCGTTTCGCTGGGCGGTCGGCTACTCTGATCACCAGTCCTGGCAGGATCGCGTGGGGGAGGGCAGATGGCGAGCAAGGGTGACCCCGTTCGAGAGTCCGGCGGCGTGTCAGGGTTCCTCGGCTGCGGTCCCCGTCCGCTCGACGGCGAGCGGCAGCAGGCGATCCTCCGGGCGACCTACGAATTGCTGGGTGAGGCCGGTTATCAGGGGCTGCGCGTCGACGCGGTCGCGGCCCGCGCCAAGGCCAGCAAGGCCACCCTCTACCGGCACTGGCCCACCAAGCCCGCCCTGGTGTCCGACGCGGTCCGCTTCTGCAAAGGCGCAGCGGAGACCATGCCCGACACCGGCGACCTGCGGGGCGACCTGGTGACCTGGTTCGGCGTGCTCGGCGAGACCGTCGCCGGGGAGGAGGGCCCGATCATGGCCGGGCTCTTCATGGCGATGCACCAGGATCCGGAGCTGGCCGCCGAGCTGCGGTCGATGCGCTCCCCGAAGACCCCGATCGCAGCGGCCATCTGCGCCCGGGCCGAGGAGCGCGGCGAGCTGCGCCCCGGATACGACGCCGGCCTGATCGACGAGATCGTGCCCGGCCTGTTCTTCATGCACCACTTCGCTTTCGGTAAGCCGCTCGACGCGCAGTTCATCGACCACGTCGTGGACGACATCGTGCTGCCGCTGCTGCGGCAGTAACCCCAGCCCTCTCTTTCTTTCCTTCGTCACTTCGGCGCCCGGCTATGCCCGGGCGGGCTACCGCACGCTCATTCAAGGAGACCCCCATGTCCGTTGCCGCCGCCGTCCCACCAGCACCGGATATATCATCGGAAAATGGGAAAGGTAAGTGGCTGGCGCTCGCCGTCATCGCCGTTTCCCAGCTGCTGATCGTGCTGGACGCGACGATCGTCAACATCGCGCTGCCCACCGCCCAGACGGCGCTGCACATCAGCGACGCCGACCGGCAGTGGATGATCACCGCCTACACCCTCGCCTTCGGCGGGTTGCTGCTGCTCGGCGGCCGGATCGCCGACTACACCGGCCGGAAGCGGGCCTTCATCATCGGCCTGCTCGGCTTCGCCGCCGCCTCCGCCTTCGGTGGCCTGGCCCAGAACGCGGAAATGCTCTTCTCCGCCCGGGCGTTGCAGGGCGCTTTCGGTGCGCTGATGGCCCCGGCGGCGCTGTCGCTGCTGACGGTCACCTTCACCGACGCCAAGGAACGGGCCCGCGCGTTCGGCGTCTACGGCGCGATCGCCGGCGGCGGCGGCGCCATCGGCCTGCTGCTCGGCGGCGTACTCACCGAGTACGCCTCGTGGCGCTGGACGCTGCTGGTCGGCACGCCGATCGCGGTCCTGGCTGCCCTGGCCGCCGTGCGCTACGTCAGTGAGAGCAAGGCCGAGGGCAACACCAAGTACGACCTGCCGGGCGCGATCACGTCGACCGCCGGCCTGGTCTCCCTGGTCTACGGCTTCACCAAGGCGGCCAGCGACGGCTGGGGCTCGGGCGGCACCATCACCTTCCTGGTCGCCGCCGTGGTGCTGCTGGTGGCCTTCGTGGTGATCGAGATCCGGTCCGAGCACCCGCTGTTGCCGATGCGGGTGATCCTCGACCGCAACCGGGGCGGCGCGTTCCTGTCCGCCCTGCTGATCGGCGTCGGCATGTTCGGCGTCTTCCTCTTCCTGACCTTCTACCTGCAGGTGACGCTGGGCTACTCGGCGATGATGACCGGCGTCGCGTTCCTGCCGTTCACCTTCGGCATCATCGGTGGCGCCGCCCTCTCCGCCCAGTTGCTGACCCGGGTCGGCCCCCGCACGCTGATGTTCGGCGGCATGCTGCTGTCCGCGATCGGTATGGTGGCGCTGACCCGGATCGGCGCGGACACCAGCTTCTGGACCCACGTCCTGCCGGGCGAACTCCTGATCAGCTTCGGCATGGGCGTGACCTTCGGCCCGATGTCGAACACCGCCCTGGTCGGCGTGGCCGACCACGACGCCGGGGTGGCCAGCGCGCTGATCAACACCACCCAGCAGATCGGCGGCTCACTGGGGACGGCGCTGCTGAACACGATCTTCACCTCGGTGGTGGCCGGATACGTCGCCGATCACGCGGCATCGGCCGCGTCACCGGCGATCCAAGGGGCGGCGACGATCCACGGCTACACGGTCGCCTTCTGGGTGAGTGCCGGGCTGATCGGGCTGGCCGCGCTGATCGCCCTGGTCCTCGTCCGGGCCAGCCACGACGAGGTGGCCAACACCGAGGGCGTGCCCGTCGCGATCTGACGAGCCCGCCGCACCGTCGACTCTGCCGCCCGCCGCTACCCCGGCGGGCGGCAGAACCGTGCGCCGGCGAGCCGGTGTTCGCCCGCAGCGAACGCCGGAAGATCGTGAGCCCTCGCGCGGTTGAGTCGCCTGTACTCAACTTTTCCGGAGGTGTCCCCGTGACCAGCAAGCGACTTCCTGTGCTGTTCCTCGACGACATCGTCCTGCTGCCGGGCATGGTCGTCCCGGTCGAGCTGGACGAGGCGGCCCAGGCCGCCGTTGACGCGTCCCGCACCTCGGCCGGCTCCGAGCTGCTGATCGCCCCGCGGCTCGATGACCGCTACGCGTCGTACGGTGTGGTGGCCAGCGTCGAGCGGACCGGCAAGGTCCGCGGTGGCGCGCCGGCCGCCGTGCTGCGCACCGGCGTGCGCGCCCGCATCGGCAGTGGCGTGACCGGGCCGGGCGCGGCGCTGTGGGTCGAGGCCGAGCTGGTCGCGGCCGGCACGCCGAGCGAGCACGTCCGCGAGCTGGCCGCCGAATACAAGCAGCTGGTCGTCTCGGTGCTGCAGCGGCGCGAGGCGTGGCAGGTCATCGACTCGGTCAGCGCCATCGACGATCCCAGCGACCTGGCCGACACCGCGGGCTGGGCACCTTATCTGTCCAACGACCGCAAGCGGGAGCTGCTGGAGACCCCCGACGTCGAGGCCCGGCTGCGGCTGCTCGTCGAATGGACCCGGGACTTCCTGGCGGAGTCCGACGTCAGTGACAAGATCGAGACGGACGTACGCGAGTCCGTCGAGAAGCGCAACCGCGAGTACCTGCTGCGCGAACAGCTCAAGGCGATCCGCAAGGAGCTCGGCGAGGGCGAGTCCGACGGCACCGACGACTACCGCAGCCGCGTCGAGGCGGCCGATCTGCCCGAGGCGGTCCGCGCGGCCGCGCTGCGCGAGGTCGACAAGCTGGAGCGCGCCGGCGACCAGAACCCCGAGGCGGGCTGGATCCGGACCTGGCTCGACACGGTGCTGGACCTGCCCTGGAACGTCCGCACCACGGACGCCACCGACCTCACCGCGGCCCGGGCGGTGCTCGACGCCGACCACCACGGCCTGGACGAGGTCAAGGAACGCATCGTCGAATACCTCGGCATCCGCGCCCGCCGCGAGGCCCGTGGCCTGACGGTCGTCGGCGGCCGCGGGTCCGGCGCGGTGATCCTGCTGGCCGGCCCGCCCGGCGTCGGCAAGACCTCGCTGGGCGAGTCGGTCGCGCGCACGCTGGGCCGCAAGTTCGTCCGGGTCGCCCTCGGCGGCGTCCGGGACGAGGCGGAGATCCGCGGCCACCGCCGGACGTACGTCGGCGCACTGCCCGGCCGCATCGTGCGGGCCATCCGGGAGGCCGGCTCGACGAACCCGGTCGTCCTGCTCGACGAGGTCGACAAGGTCGGCAGCGACTACCGCGGCGACCCCGCGGCGGCGCTGCTGGAGGTGCTGGACCCGGCGCAGAACCACACCTTCCGCGACCACTACCTCGACCTGGACCTGGACCTGTCCGACGTGCTGTTCATCGCGACCGCGAACGTGCTGGAGACCATCCCGCAGGCGCTGTTCGACCGGATGGAGCTGATCTCGATCGACGGCTACACCGAGAACGACAAGGTCGCCATCGCCCGCGACTTCCTGGTGCCCCGGCAGCTGGAGCGGGCCGCCCTGTCCGCTGAGGAGGTGACGGTCAGCGAGGACGCGCTGCGCGAGATCGCCGCGTACTACACCCGGGAGGCCGGCGTCCGGTCCTTCGAGCGGTTGCTCGCCAAGGCGTTCCGCAAGGTGGCGCTGCGGGACCTGCCCGCCACCGTCGACACCGCCGACCTCAAGGACCTGATCGGGCGGCCGCGGTTCACCCCGGAGTCGGCCGAACGCACCGCCGGCCCGGGCGTGGCCACCGGCCTGGCCGTGACCGGGATGGGCGGCGACGTGCTCTACATCGAGGCGTCGCTGCTGCCCGGCGACAAGGGCGGGCTGTCCGTCACCGGCCAGCTCGGCGACGTGATGAAGGAGTCCGCGCAGATCGCGCTCTCCTACGTCAGGGCGCACGCCGCCGAGCTCGGCATCTCGCCGGAGCAGCTCGACCACCCGATCCACCTGCACGTGCCCGCGGGCGCGGTGCCCAAGGACGGGCCCTCGGCGGGCGTCACCATGACGACCGCGCTGGTCTCGCTGCTGGTCGGCCGCACCATCCGCGCCGAGGTCGGGATGACCGGCGAGGTCTCGCTGACCGGCCGGGTGCTGCCGATCGGCGGCGTGAAGCAGAAGCTGCTCGCCGCCCAGCGGGCCGGCCTCACCGAGGTGTACCTGCCGCAGCGCAACGAACCCGACCTCGACGACGTCCCCGACGACGTGCTGAAGGCGCTGACCGTGCACATCGTCTCCGACG
The DNA here is from genome assembly GCF_003947245.1 of Actinoplanes sp. ATCC 53533. Lineage (NCBI taxonomy): Bacteria > Bacillati > Actinomycetota > Actinomycetes > Micromonosporales > Micromonosporaceae > Actinoplanes > Actinoplanes sp. ATCC 53533. The sequence goes on from NZ_QHHV01000064.1 coordinate 56,479, forward strand.
TCCGCGAGATCCTCGGCACCGCCCTGGACCCGGTGTCCACCGGCATGGTCGCGGCAGCCTGACGCCCGGCCGACCTCCCAGAAGACGCGGCGATCTCGTCGATCTTCTGGGAGGCGGCGGACGCCGCGTGCCCTTTACCGGCCCCGCGCCTATCGAGACACATCACTGAGATGTCATCATCGACAGCATGTTCTTCGGACGGCGCCGGGACACCTCGAGCCCCTTTTCGACGTTGCGGGAAGTGGACTCCGACACCGAGATCTGGCGCTCGCACCGCTCCGGGGCGGACGTCTCGGTGCGGCGACGGCTCGACGAGTTCCGTGGGCTGTTCCGGGATCACGGCTTCCGCCTCACCCCGCTGCGCGATCCACTCTGCGCGGCGTCGGTCGGCGCCGCGCTGGGCGCTCCGTTCATCTCGATCACCGACCTGATGGGGATGCCCAGGGAGATCGTCCTCGACGCGATCGTCGAGATGGGCACCCCCGACGCCCGCGCGGCCCTGCTGGCGCTCGCCGTGGCGACCGACGGGCAGCTCGAGACGCTCGCGAGCCGGGCCGCCGCGCGGATGGACCGGGTCGATGAGCCGCCGTGGGCACAGCGGGCCCGCTCGCCGCTGACGCTGCTCTCCACCGACCGGCTGCTCGACCAGCGCGACGACAGAATCGTCGCGCTGGTCGTCGCGGTCGGGCAGGGTCCGAACCGCGCGTGCTTCTTCGTGCGTTTTCATCCCGGCTCGCTGCTCACCGCGATCATCCGCTATCTGCCGGAGACGGACCGGGGCACGCTGCTCGCCGAACTCACCGCCGGGCAGGGGCCGGCCGCGCCCTACCGGTTCACCCGCCGGCTGCGCGCCACCGACGATCGGGACAGCCTGATCGCCCTGGTCGGCGCCATGCTGGAGGAGAACGAGCTCAACCTGCGGATGGGCACGGACTTCCCGCCGTACCCGCCCGACCTGGCGCACCTGTCCCGCATCGGTGACGTCACCGTCGTGCCGGCGCTGCTGGTCCTGCTGCGCAAGCTCCTGCTCAGCGCGTACGGGATCGCGACCTGGAAAGACGTCGACAGCCGCAGCACCGCCTGGATCTGAACGCGGCGCCGGTGACGACCGGTCGGATAGCCCGGTGTCAGTACAGTGGCGGTGTGTCGCTCCGCTATTACGTTTACATCAGTGATTCCAAAGTCGAGATGATGCTGCCGCAGATCGACCCCGGTTTCGGGCGCGTCAGCGAGTCCGAGGTCGGCTTCGACCTCAAACTGGCCAGCGCGAAGCGCAAGGTCGGAGCGACCTCGAACAGGGTGGCGCGCCTCGAAAGAGTCGTGCGATATCTCGACGACTTCGCTGACGTGGGCACGGTCGACGAGCCCGGGCAGTACTTCCGCGGCCGGATGCCGATGCGCTGGGGGCCGGTCATGTCCTCCCTGGTCTACTTCGGCGGCGCGACCGAGCGCACGGTCGTCGGGCTCGGCGGCGCCGCCGGGCACCTGCACGGCGAGAAGGGAGTGGCCGACCCGTTCGCGCCGTCCTCCCTCCCGGGCATCGTGGAGGGGCTCCGCGGCGTGCTGGCCGCGGACGGTGCAGCCGGGCAGCCGGAGGCACTCGCCGCGGCCCACCTGGCCCACCGGCAGCTGCGCGGCAGCGAGCAACACCTGGAGTTCGTGGCCAAGCGCCTGGCGTACGGCCCGAGCCCCTACCCGGAACTGGACGCCCACGAGGGCATGAACGTGCTGGTCGGAAGCCCCATCTTCGTGGCGCTCGGCGACTGAGCATGCCGTGGGCGGCGGGCGAGATCATCCTCGGGCAGTACGAGGTGCTCGGCGAGTCGCACGCCGGCGGCATGGGCGTGGTGCACCGGGTGCGCCACCTCGGATGGGAAGTGGATCTGGCGGTCAAGACGCCGCGCGGGTCGGCCTCGTTCGCGCTGTTCGAGGCGGAGGCCGCCACCTGGGTCGGGCTCGGCCTGCACCCGCACACGGTGAACTGCGTCTACGTCCGCACGATCGACGGGATTCCGCGGGTCTTCGCCGAGTGGGTGGACGGTGGCAGCCTGGCCGAGGCGATCCGCGGGGGCCGCCTCGACCACGCCGGCATGTTCGACGTCGCCATCCAGACCGCCTGGGGCCTGCGGCACGCGCACGACAGCGGCCTCGTACACCAGGACATGAAGCCGGCGAACGTGATGCTCGAACCGGACGGCACCGCCAAGGTGACCGACTTCGGCCTGGCCGTCGCCGCGGCGGAGGGCACCTTCGCCGGCCGGACCCCGGCGTACAGCTCGCCCGAGCAGGCCGCCGCGGCGGCCGGCGATCGCAGCAGCCGGCTGACCTCCGCCACCGACGTCTGGTCGTGGGCGATCACGGTGGCGGAGATGTTCGCCGGACGACGGATCACCCGCTTCGGTCAGGCCGCGGCCGAGGCCCTGGAGAACGTCCGCGAAAGCCTGCCTTCCGAGGTCGCCGACCTGCTCGCCGGCTGTTTCGCCGACCGCCCGGACGGCTTCGGCGACCTGGTCGAGCAACTGATCACCCGGTACGCCGACCTGACCGGCGAGCCCTACCCGCGGTCCGCGCCCCGCCCGGCGCTGCTGCGCTCGGACGGCCTGTCCAACCAGGCGCTGTCCCTTCTCGACCTGGGCCGCGTCGAGGAGGCGGAGAGCCTGTGGCGCGACGCGGTCTCGGCCGATCCGCACCACCTCCCCTCGGTCTACAACTTCGGCCTGCATCGCTGGCGGGCCGGCCGGATCACCGGTGAGGAGGTCGTCTCGACCCTCGAGGCGGCCCGGACGGCCGGTGGCGACACCGAGCCCGGCCGGGGTGCCCTGCTGCTCGGCAGCGTCGAACTCGAGCGGCACGAGGACGAACGGGCCGGCGAGCTGCTGCGCGAGGCGGCCGCGGCCGGCCCGGCCACGGCCGAGGCGGTGGCCGCGCTGGAGGAACGGGCGAGCCGGGCGCCCCGGGTCAGCGCCGAGGCGCCCGCCGGTGAGGTCCGGGTGGTGGCCGCCGGGCCGGCCGGCGAGCACGTGCTGTTCGGGCTGCGTGGCGGCTGGCTGTACCGCTGGACCCCGGCCGCCGGCGAGCCGCTGGCATTGCTGCAGGGGGCCGAGGTCTCCGCCATCGCGCTGGACGCGACCGGCCGGCTCGGTGCCGTCCTGCGCGAGGACGGCTCGATCACGCTGTGGGACGTGGCCGACGGCGCGCCGCGCGAATGGCGGCGGAACGCGTCCGGCGCGATCTCCGTGGCGGTCAGCGGCGACGGCCGGTACGTGGCGGCCGGGCACCGGAGCGGCCGCATCCAGATCTGGGAGCCCGGTGCGGCCGTCGACCCCGTCGTCCTGACCGGCCACACCGGCGGGGTCACGTCGCTGGCCCTGAGCCGGACCGGCCGCCGGGTGCTGTCCGCGTCGTTCGGCGGCAACGTCAGCAGCGACGACGGCGACGGCACGGTCCGGCACTGGGCGGTGACCACCGGCGAGTGCGTCGCGGTGTGGATCGGGCCGCGGCGCGGCACCCTTGCCTCCGGCGCGCCGTGGACACACTTCCCGGGTGACATGGTCGCGGTGACGGCCGACGCGCGGTGCGCGGTGGCCGCCTGGCAGGACGGGCCGCTCGTGGTCTGGGACGCGCGACGGGCCGCCGTGGTGAGCACGGCGGCCCACCGGCTGCGGTACGAGATCATCATGGCCCTCGCGCCGGACGCCCGGGGCCTGCTCGTCGGCGGACCTTCCCGGTCGGCCCAGATCCTGGACGCGCGCGACGGGCACAGCCTGCGCATCCTCGACGACGACCTCCCAGAACTTCTGCTCGGCGTGGAAGCCGGCGCGATCAGCACGGACGGCAGCGCGGTGGCGCTCGGCGGGCACTATCAAGTCGTGCTGCGGTCGATGCCGGGCTTCGACTACCAGGCGCCCTGGTGCTACGCGCGTCCCCGCCCGGCACCCGAGCTGCACCGGGCCGAGGAATCGTTCGACGACCTGCTCGCCCGGGCCCGGGCCTGGGTCGAGGGCGGACGGTTCGCCGAGGCCGCCGCGTTGCTGCGGTCGGCCCGCGACGTGCCCGGCTACACCCGGCACCCCGAGCTGCTGACCGCCTGGCGCTCGTTGCTTCCGCACGGCCGCCGGGCCGGTCTGATCGCCGCCTGGGAGCTGTACAGCATGGACGGCCGCGATGTGTTCACCCAGCCGCCGACGATCGCGTTGCGCCGGGACGGGCTCGCCATGGCGATCGGGCGATGGACCGGTCATGTGGACCTGTGGGACGTCCCGGCGGCCCGAAAGGTGGGCACTTTCGAGCACCGCCTGACCGCGAAGGCGCGGGAGATGCGGTGGACTCCGCGGGGAGACCTGCTCGTGGTGCTCACCTGGGGTGGCACCGTGGAGGTGCTCGACATTCGGGACGGCCGTTCCGAGGTCATCGCCGGCGAGACCGGTGCGATCACCGCGTTCGACCTGGACCAGTCCGGCGAGCGGATCCTGTACGGCGACGAGTCCGGCATGCTGCGGATGCGCGGCCTGGCCACGGGGGTGCGGCTGACCGCGACGCGCGCCTGCGACGGCCCGATCGCGGCCGTGGCGATCAGCCCCGACTCTCTGCGCATGGTGTGCCTGGACAAGCGGGGCGAGGTCCGGATGTGGCGGCCGAACGGCCGGCGCCCGGAGTGGAAGCGGCGGTTGCGGATGTGGCACGACACCCGGCTGCACTTCACGCCGGACAAGTCCGCCGTGCTTGTCGACGAGCCCATGCTGCTGACCGCGCTGGACGCGGCCCGCGGCAGGAAACGCTACTCGTTCCGCAGCCGGCGGCCATCCATTACCGGCCGCACCAACGTGGCCTTCACCGCCGATCGGCTGCTGGCCGCCACGCCCGACCTGTCCAAGCTGGTCGTCTGGGAGATCAGCACGGGGAAGGTGCGTCACGAGCTCTCCCTGCCCGAAGATCCACACATCTTCGCGCTGGGGCCGGACGGGACGTTCGCGGTCGTGGCCGGCGGGACCGACACGGTCGGGATCTGGGACTTGGCCACCGGGTGCTGCCTGCGGACGATGGAGGGCCACCGGACGGACTTGCATGTGGTGCGGCTGAACGATGACGGCGGCCTGCTGGTCACCGTCGACATCGGCGCCGGCCTGCGGGTGTGGGAGCTGGCCTGGGAAGTCGACGTTGGCTGAGGTGGTCCTGGTCACTGGAGGGGCGCGGCATGCTTTCACCGACGTTGGCTGACGTGGTCCTGGTGACCGGCGGGGCGCGGCACGCTTTCACCGGCGACGCGGACGTGCTGCTCGGCCGCGATCCGGCGTGTGACGTGCGGGTGACCGACGATGGCCGCCGGGTGTCCCGGCGGCACTGCCTGGTGGTGATCCGGCCGCCCCGCGTCGTGGTCCGCGACCTCGGCAGTCACAACGGGACGTACGTCAACGGGGTCCTGATCGACGGTGAGCGGCACCTGCGTGACGGCGATGAGCTGTGGCTGGGCGACGTGGTCGTGCGGGTGGTGGTCCGCCCGGTCGCGCACAACGGCCTGACGGTGCTGCGCGAGCTGGGTAGTGGCGCCCAGGGCGTGGTGCACCTGGCCCGTGAGCCGGACGGCCGCCTGGTGGCGGTCAAGACCCTGACCGCCCCCGGCGCGACCGAGCTGTTCCGCCGCGAGCTGGACTGCACCGCCGCGCTGCGCCACCCGAACATCGTGCGCTTCCACCGGAGCCTGGCCGAGCCGCTGGGCTTCGTGGCCGAGTACTGCCCCGGCGGCAGCGTCGCCGACCACGGGCCCTTCGGGATCGAGGAAGCCGTGGCCCTCACCCGCCAAGCGGCGGCCGCCCTGCGCTACGCGCACACCGTCGAGATTCCGGTGCTGCACGCCGACGGCACGACCGCCACCGGGCGCGGGCTGGTGCACCGCGACATCAAGCCGCAGAACCTGCTGCTGACGGCCGAAGGCCGGCTCAAGGTGGCCGATTTCGGCCTGGCCAAGGCCTTCGACCAGGCCGGGCTCAGCGGCCGTACGCCCACCGGGGCGATCGCCGGCAGCGTGGCCTTCATGCCCCGCCGCCAGCTGATCGACTACAAGTACGCCCGCCCCGACGCGGACGTGTGGGCCCTGGCCGCCTGCCTGTACTGGATGCTCACCGGCGCCACCCCGCGCGACTTCCGCCCCGGCGCCGACCCGGTCGCCGTCGTGCTGCGCGAGCCGGCGATCCCGATCCGTCAGCGGCTACCGGCTCTGCCGGCCGCACTGGCCTCCGTCGTCGACGACATGCTGGCCGAGACCGGCACCTCGGCCCCGATCACGGCCGCCGACCTCGACGACGCCCTGGCCCGCCTCTGAGCTTGTTCGGCACACCTCGCCCGAACATTCCCGCTGGTCACCGGGGCTGCGGTCGGCGACACTCGGCGGTGTGGAACAGCCTGCCGCCGCCCGCCTGCGCGCCGGCGCCTACCTGCACGGCAGCGTCGAGGACGGCGCGCAGGTGCAGCTGGCCGCCCGCCGCGCCGGGGCCGACCAGCTCGCCGACCGCCTCGCCTACGAAGGCGGCCTGCCGTGGTCGGCGCGGTGGCTGCTGCCGGTCGAAGAGTCTCACCACCGCACGATCGCGGTGCTCCGGGGGCCGGTCGTAGCACTGTGGACTGTCCGCGGCATCGTCGGCGCTGTCGCGGAGTCCGGCGAGTACGGGGTGTGGGACCTCGACACCGGCGACCAGCTCGTGCGCGGGTGGGGAGCCGGGAAGACCGGCTCCACCAGCGCCGAAGGCCGGCACGTCCTGGCCGCCGTCGACGGCACCACGCTGCGCCTGTGGGAGGCGGCGGACGGCGTGCCGGCCGAGCTGGACCGGCTCACCCTGCCCATCCCGTTGCGGTCTCTGCACGCCGTGACCCCGGCTGAGGGAGATCCGCTGCTGGTCGGGATCGAGCAGACCGGCTATGTCGACGACTGGAGCGGGATGGACTCGACCGTGACGGGCGGCGAAACGCGCGCTTGGGCGATCACCGACGACCCGCCCCGGCTGCGGGACTGCCCGCCACCGCCGCGGCCGGGCGAGCCGCCGGTCGACACCCGTCAGCTGCGGGTGTCGGTGACCGCCCGGGCCGAGACCTGCCTGCTCACCGGGGGTCGCGACGGCGTGGTGCGCGCCTGGGCCCTCGACGAGCAACCGGTGCCACCGCCGGTGCCGCTGGCGTCGCCGGCGGCCGCCGCCTGCGCCACCCGGTCCGACGGGCAGCGGGTCGCCGTCGTCGCCCACCACAACCAGCGCGTCGGCGCCTGGGACCTCGCCGAGGGCGCGCCGCCGCCGACGGTATTGCACGACGCGCACGACGCTGCCGGAGTCGCGTGCGTCCGGCCACCCGGTGGGCCGCTGCTCGCGGTGACCGGCGGCCTCGACGGGCGGGTCTGCGTCTTCGACGTGGACGCCGGTGTTCTTTCGCGCACGATCGTCATGCCGGTGGTCGATCCGTTGCCCGGCACGGGCAGCTACCGCCGTCCGGGTGTGGCGCCGGCGCCGCCCGGCCCGGAGCCGGTCCGCGACATCGCCGCCACCGTCCTGGCCGATGGCCGCCCGGTCGCCGTGACGATCGGCGGCCTCGGGTGGCTGCGCTGGTGGTGCCCGCTGACCGGGACGGCGCTCGGTGCGGTGCCGCTGGGCCAGTGGGGCCGTGCGGTGGCCTGCGGGCACGCACCGTTCGTCGTGGCAACGACCGGGCAGGACCTTCAGGTGTACGACACGACGACTACCGAACCGGTCATCACGATCGCCGTGTCCGGGTCGGAGACCGTCTGGGCGCTGGACGTCGCCGACGATGTGGTCGTGGCGCTCGACGGCGCCGGCCGGCTGCACCGGTACCGGCTGGCGAACGGTGCGCCGATCGGAGAGCCGCTCGCCGGGCACTATCGCGACGCCCGGACCGTCTCGTGTGGACGCCACCCGGACGGTCGCGCGATCGCGGTGTCCGGCGGCTTCGACGGTACGGTGCGGGTCTGGGATCTCCTCGCCGGCGAGGAGGTGCACCGGATCCCGATGGAGCATCCGGTCTACGCCGTCGCGCTGGCCGACGACGGCGCCATCCTGGTCGGGACGCACGGTGGCATCGGCGTCCTGCGACTGCACTGACCCTCAGCGGTCGGTGCGTTCGTCCCAGACCGCTTCCGCCGGGTTGTCCATCCGGCTGCGGGTCACCGTGAGCCGCACCCGCACATCCCGGGACGCCTCGCACGCCGGGCAGGTGCCGTGCAGCGTGCCCAGGAAACCGTGGTCCGAGCCGGCATAGTGGTCGTCGTCGACGTACTCCCATGCGACGGTGCCCTCGGCGCGATGCCAGCTTCCGCACTCGGCGCAGAGCACCAGCAGGCTCGCCCGCTCCGGTCGGAGGCCAGCGGGCACGGGAGCGGGCCGCTCGTACCCGAGCCGCACCGTTCGGCCGTCGGACGCGTGGACGACCAGGAGGTCCCCGTACGTGATGTCCGCGACGGCGGCGGCCTCGCGCAGCGCCTCGACCGGGTCCTCCTCGTCCAACAGCAGGCGGCACAGCGGGCCGGGCGGCAGCGGGTCGACCCCGGCGCGGATCAGGCGGGCCGCATACAGCTGGGCGAGCCGGGCCAGATGGTACGCCCGCCGCGCGGCGGTGACCGGCCCTCGGACGGCGTCGAGCCGTCTCGATGCCGGATCGCGCCGGGCCGCCTCCGCCACCACCCGTTGGCCCGTGCGTAAGGCGTGCTGGACGTCACCGGACACGGCGGCGCGCAGGCACTCCCAGACCTGGTCGATCTTCGGCGGGTGCGGGCCGTTCTCGGCCTCCACGATCGCCACCAGCGTGGCGCGCGTCGACTGACTCGGGGCGGCCAGCCACGCCTCGAGGCCCGCCAGGGCCCCGGCCTCCCCGTGGTCGGGTGCGCGGGCGACGCAGGGCGCGATCGCGGCGACGGCCTGGCGCAGGGCCTCCCGATGGAGTTTCGTCCGCTGCGGCTCGTCCAGGCCGTCAGCCGGGTCTGCCCGGGCGGGCCCGACCGGCGGCGCCGGCACCGCGAGCGCGAGGGGCAGGACGTGCCAGTACCGGTCCCGGCCTTTGTGGCGGAGCAGGCGCTCCAGCAGGTCCCGCAGCCCCGGAGCATGGGTGAGCAGGTGCTTCTGGTGCAGGAGCCCGCACATCTCCGGATCGTCGGGTTCGACCAGCACGCGGAAGGCGATCGCCGCACCGACCGTCGCATCGTCCACGGCGCGCAGCGCGTCGCGCGCCAGCCGCCGCGTGTATCCCGCGGTGTCGGCGAGGAACGCGACAATGGCCAGCACGTTGGCCCGGTCCCGGCGGCGGTAGGTCAGGCAGGACAGGAGCATGGCCCGCGCGGCCGGGTCGCGCTCCACCCGCGCCGCGGCGATGAACGGCTCACTGCCGATCGCCGGCGTGAAGCGCAGCGACCTGGCGGCTACCTCACGCACCCGCGGGGCCGGATCGTCCCGCATGAGACGCAGGTAGACCTCGTGTTCGTGACCGCGTGCCACGTTCAGCGCCTCGACCCGTACCGCTGCGGACCTGTCCGTGAGGAACCGCGCGCCGAATTCCTTCGTCCGGTGGATCGACAGCACGGCCCGGACGGCTCGCAGCCGTACCCGATCCTCGGGGTGGGTTTCGAGCTCCTGCCGCAGCGGCTCGTAGGGCGCTCCGAGGTAGTACAGCAGGCTGGCGACCCGGTCGTCGTCCAGGTCCAGATCGAGCGCCGCCGCGCGGATCCGGGTGTCGACGTCGCTCCTTCTCCCCAGGATCCGGCCGAGTGCCTCCGCCGCGGCGTCGCCGACGTGCTCGTACACCTCGGCGATCCCGCCGATCGTGCGGACCTCGGCGTTGTCGTGGAGGGCCAGTTCCAGCAGCTTGTCCACGAGGCCCAGCTCACCGGAGGCCGCGGCGAGCCGTGCCGCCTCGAGCCGCACCTCGTCGTCCGGATGGCCGAGCCGGTCCAGCAGTGACATGCCACCCTCCGCAGACCCCTGAGACGACCACCGTATAGCCGGCCTGCCCGGCGGTGACCGGCCAGCACCGGGTGGGAGACGCCGAACGGCGGCCCGCTGGTTCAGGGGGCCGCCGTTGGTGGTGCGTGTGGGTCAGAGCGGGCGGATGTTCTCCGCCTGGAGGCCCTTCTGGCCCTGGGTGATGTCGAATTCGACCTTCTGGTTCTCGTCGAGGCTGCGGAAGCCGCTGGCCGAGATCGCGGAGAAGTGGGCGAAGACGTCGGCGCCGCCGTCGTCGGGGGTGATGAAGCCGAAGCCCTTGTCGGCGTTGAACCACTTCACGGTGCCTGTAGTCATGTCTGCTCCTTCGCAGGTGTTGGAGTCCGCAGTGTGCGGGCTCACACGCCGCTGCGTTGATCACCCGCGCCGAACCGACACGACAAACGAAAAAGCGCCTGGAATGGGTTTTGGATAACCCATCAGGCGCCGAAAACGTCTACGGAAATCAAAACTGCAACGGGGTTACCGTAGCACAGTGTCCTCCCGGATCCGTGCCTATGCGTCGCGTACGGTCAAGCGCAGGCAGTAGGTGAGATCGATCGCCTGGTCGGCCGTGATGATCGCACCGCGTAGCTCGACCTCGCGTGGGTCGAAGGCGGTCAGGTTGCTGCCGCGCAGGTCGGCGCCGCTGAAGTCGGCCCCGTTCAGGGTCGCCCCGCTCAGATCCACGTCGCGGAATACGGCGCCGTCGCACTTGCTGCCCCGCAGATCCGCCTGGCGGAAGATGACGTCGGTGAAGTCCGCGGTGCTCAGATCCGCGTCGAACAACGTGGTCTCGGTCCAGTCACCGCCGATGACCCGCAGGCCCGTGAAGTCGCAGCGCTCGAATCCGCTTGCGGCGACCGTGCAGCCGTCGAAGGTCGCGTCGAAGAAGTTACAGCCCCGGAAGCGGCATTCGATGAACCGCACCTGGGACAGGTTCGCGCAGTTGAAGCGTACGTTCTGGAAGGTGCACCGGGTGAAGGCGGCGTCGCCGACCTCGGCCTCGCAGAGGTCGTCGGAGGCGAACGCCGCGTCGGTGAACTCGGCCCCGGAGGCTTCGGCCAGCGATCCCGCTCTCCGCGTCATCGCGTCTTCCTGGTGTGCTGATCGGTCACGAGAGCGACACTAGCGCCAGCCGGTCAGCCGAGCAGCGGTGGCAGGGTGCGCCGCAGCCCGGCGGTCTGCTTCTCCCAAGCCTGAGCCAGGTCCATCAGGGCGTAGTCGTCGTGGTTGCGGCCGATGACCTGCAAGCCGATGGGGAGTCCGGTCGTGCTGAAGCCACCGGGCAGGGTCAGGAC
>NZ_QHHV01000649.1:0-652 GCF_003947245.1 Actinoplanes sp. ATCC 53533
GAACGGGGTCGACCTCAAGCTCTCCAAGCAGGCCAACCAGCTCGCGGACCAGGCCGTGGCGGACGCGTGGTTCGACGCGGACAAGCTGTCGCCGCGGATGAAGGCGATGATCGAGGCGTGGCCCGGTGCGAGCCGGGAGGGCTGGTCCTATCGGCTCAAGGACGCGGACTCCCTCAAACGCAAGCTGTACGGCGACCTGAAGGGCGATGAGAGCCGGGCGGCGGAACTGCTCGCCAGGGCCCGCGACAACATCCGGTACACCGCGGTGTTCGAGACGAAGGATTACGTCGCCGGCGTCCAGGCGGCGGTCCGGGAGATGAAACAGAAGAGGTTCGAGCTGGTCGAGGCCAAGAACGACTGGTCGCCGCAGTCCAAGCGGCTGTACAAGGGCATCAACCTGACCTGGCGGGACCCGCAGACCGGCGCGCTGTTCGAGTTGCAGTTCCACACCCCGGAGAGCTTCTGGGTCAACAAGGCCGAGCACCCGTTCTTCGAGATCACCCGCCTCGGTGACAAAGCCTCCGGGGAGATCCCGGCAGCGCTGGCGGGCCAGATCTCGAAGGACATGTGGTCGGACGCGAACGTCCCGCCGCCGGTCGATGCCGGAGACCTGACCTTCGAGCTGGGATTCTGATGCTATGAAGCAGTACTT
>NZ_QHHV01000650.1:0-567 GCF_003947245.1 Actinoplanes sp. ATCC 53533
CCTTCGCGCAGCTGGACAAATCTGCTGCGAGCAGGGACATGGCGGCCGACGCCGGCCCGGTCAGCCAGATGTGGCTGGGCTCGCAGTTCTGCGCGAACCATATCCGCCGGCACGCCTCGGCGCTGACCGACCATCCGGTGTACTGGACCCGTGAGCAGCGCGGTGAGGAAGCTGCGACGTGGCTGCTGTTCGACCACAAGCACCAATACCTGCGAGAGACGTCCATCCGCGCTGACGACCGGTCGCCCCTCGTGCGGGCGTTCTGCGTCCCTCGGCACGCGGTCGATGATTCACCGACCGGTGAGCGCATGCTGCTATTGCTCGCGCTCGCCTTGATGGAGTCGCACGGTATCCGGACGGTGGTGACGGACATAGCTGAGCTGGCCGGTACGCCCGGCTTCGTCTTTGATCGGCGCAGAACAGCGATCACGGCGACGTGGATCGGCGCTGACGGGATCTGGTACGCCGACGTCACCGACAACCGCACCACGGTGCGCGGATATGACGACGCGGCTGGCTACGCCATCAACCACTCGATCAATGATGGGCCGAGTCCGCGGGCACGGC
>NZ_QHHV01000651.1:0-896 GCF_003947245.1 Actinoplanes sp. ATCC 53533
ACATGGTGGTGGCGTTGCTGGCGGTGTTGAAGGCCGGTGGGGCGTATGTGCCGTTGGATCCGGGGTTCCCGGTGGACCGGATCGGGTTCATGATCGCTGATACCGGTGCCCGGGTGGTGTTGACGCAGGGCAGTCTCATGGGCCGGTTCCGGGGTTATGAAGGCCGGTTGGTGTGTGTTGACACGGTTGTGGTCGAGGGGTTCCCGGTCACGGATCCGGTGCGGTCGACTTCGGCGGAGTCGTTGGCGTATGTGATCTATACGTCGGGCTCGACGGGCCGGCCGAAGGGGGTGCTGGTCGAGCACGGAGGGCTGGCGAACTTCGTCCGTTGGTGTGTGGAGGGCTATTCCGGTCGTGGTGTGGGTGGGGCGCCGGTGTTCTCCTCGATCGGGTTCGACGCGGTGGTGCCGAATCTGTTCGGCCCGTTGATCGCCGGTCAGACCGTTCATCTGTTACCGGAGGGGTTCGACATCGCCCGGTTGGGGGAGTTGCTCGTCGCTGGTGGGCCGTACTCGTTCATCAAGCTCACCCCGTCGCATCTGGATTTGTTGACCGCGCAGTTGACACCGGCCGAGGCGGCGGGGTTGGCCGCGACGGTGGTGGTCGGGGCCGAGTCGTTCTCGGCGGCGTCGTTGGAGTATTGGCGGCGGTTGGCCCCGGACGTGGTGGTGCTCAACGAGTACGGGCCGACCGAGGTGACGGTGGCCAATTCGGTGTTCCAGGCCGACGGGCTGGTCTCGACGCGGACGGTGCCGATCGGCCGGCCGATCCCGAACACGTGGATGTTCGTGGTGGATTACGCCGGTGAGTTGGCCGAGGTCGGTGTCACCGGTGAGTTGCTCGTGGGTGGATGGGTGTGGTCCGGGGTTATCACGGCCGGCCTGATCTGACCGCGG
>NZ_QHHV01000652.1:0-749 GCF_003947245.1 Actinoplanes sp. ATCC 53533
TGGCGGTGTCGCCGACGATGAGCGGGGACGGCTGGTGGTCGCCGAGGAAGACCATCACGGTGTTCTCGTCGCCGTAGAGTTCCAGCCAGGAGATCACGGTGGTCATCGTGTACTGGATCGACCGGGAGTATTCGCGCCGGAGCTTCACCGGGTCCTTCCAGATGGTGCGGACCTTCTTGCCCTCCTGCTGGATCTGCTTGTAGACCGAGCCGTCACCGACGTCGTCCCAGTCGATGAACTGCGGGAGCGGCGCCCACGGCGTGTGGCTGGAGACCAGCGGCATCTCGACGAACATCGGGTCGTGTTCCACGCCGTGCACGTTCTTCTCGAACCACGAGAGGGTGTACTGGTCCGGCTGCGGCGCCCAGCTGAAGGCCGGTCCCTGGTAGCCGGTGTTGCGGGAGTCGTAGACCTTGTCGTAGCCGTAGAAGTTGCCCTCCGGCCAGGCCCGGGTGGCGCCCGGCATGACGCTCATGGTGTCGAAGCCGGCCTTCTTGAAGGCCCCGGTCAGGGTGAGCCGGTTGCTCGACGTGAGGTTTCGGTAGCGGTTCTGCTTGTCGATCCACAGCCCGGACAGCAGCGTCGAGTGCGCCAGCCAGCTGCCGCCGCCCGCCGTGGGCGAGGCGAGCCAGCCGCTCTTGGTGACATAACCGGCCTTCTTCAGGGTCTCGGTGCCGTCGGCGAGCACCTCCGTCGTGCCCTTGTTGAGCGTGGGGTCCTCGATCGCCGAGCGGCCGTAGCTCTCCACG
>NZ_QHHV01000653.1:0-611 GCF_003947245.1 Actinoplanes sp. ATCC 53533
CTGCGCATGATCGCCGGACTGGAGGACGTCAGCGCCGGTGCCGTGTTCATCGACGACCGCGAGGTGACCGACTGTGCGCCCAAGGAACGAGACATCGCGATGGTGTTCCAGAACTACGCGCTCTATCCGCACATGACCGTGCGGCAGAACATGGCCTTCGCGCTGCGGCTACGCCACGTCGACGCCGCACAAATGCGCGAACAGGTCAATGACATCGCCAACCTGCTCGGCCTGTCCGAGCTGCTCGACCGCAAACCCAAGGCCCTCTCCGGCGGCCAGCGCCAACGCGTCGCGATGGGCCGGGCCCTGGTCCGCCAACCACGGGTGTTCCTACTCGACGAGCCGTTGTCCAACCTCGACGCGAAGCTACGCGTGTCGATGCGCGCCGAACTCGCCCGGCTACACCAGCGGTATCGGATCACCACCGTGTACGTCACCCACGACCAGGTCGAGGCCATGACCCTCGGCGACCGCATCGCCGTCATCGACAAGGGCCGCCTTCAGCAGGTCGGCACCCCACAGGACCTCTACCGCGCCCCGGCCAACCGCTTCGTCGCCGGATTCCTGGGCTCGCCCAGCATGAACTTCGCCACCGTCGAACCCACCGGCGG
>NZ_QHHV01000654.1:0-646 GCF_003947245.1 Actinoplanes sp. ATCC 53533
CACGACTCGCGCCAACCGCGGCGTGTCAACCTCGGTGCGGGAGAACAGCTCGGAAAGGGTGAGCCCGAGCGCAGCGGTGAGGCGCCCCAGAAGGACGGCGGTCGGTTGCACATCGCCGCGTTCGATCTTCGCGATCATCGCCCGGGAGACACCGGAACGCTCGGCGAGAGCGTTGACCGACAGGCCCCGGTCGGTCCGAGTGGCGTGCAGGGTGGCTGCGAGGTTCGTGGTCAGGGAGTCCGGCATGTCTTCACTATAGTAGACGTGGCAACTACTATAGTGACATGACGTTGACGATTCGGGCCGCCGACCAGGGCGACGCCGCCGCATGCGCGACCATCTACCGGCCTTATGTGCTGCAGACCGCCATCACGTTCGAGACCGAGCCGCCGACAACGGCGGAGATGGCCCGTCGCATCGAGGTGGCCACCTGCTCGCACGCCTGGCTGGTGGCCGAGCACGCTGGCGAAGTCATCGGGTATGCCTACGCCGGGCCGTTCGCCGTCCGTCCGGCGTATCGCTGGTCCTGCGAAGTCAGCGTCTACCTGCAGACCGGACGCCGCCGCACCGGTGCCGGCCGTGCGCTCTACCAGGCTCTCCTGCCCCGGCTGATCGAACGCGGGTATCGCACCGCGGTGGCGAAGAT
>NZ_QHHV01000655.1:0-659 GCF_003947245.1 Actinoplanes sp. ATCC 53533
TGTAACGTGAAAGGATGGGTTGACCCTAGTTCGCTGACCATCTGGGCTGTGGTGCGATCGAGCAGGCTCAGCGCGTCGTCGCGGCGGCCGAGGCTCCAGTACGTTTCGGCGAGTACCGAGTCGGTGAAAAGCCGCTGAAAGCGGGGCTGATTCGGGTTTCGGTCGAGGGCCGCAGCAAGGATCTCCAAGAGGGCCGCGGCGTCATGATGCCGCCCAGCAGCGGCGTATGCCATACAGAGGCTCCGCCACGAGTACGGCGTCCCGCGATGCGTCTCGCCGAGCACGCGAAGATATTCGCCGAGATTGTGCTCGTGTAACGCCACCGCAGTGGAGGCCCGATCGGGAAGCCCATAGTCATTGGACGACTCGAGATAGTTGTTCGCCAGGATGTTGCGGGCGTTCAGAGTCTCCGGGTGTGTGTCGCCCAGGTGTTCTTCGCGCCATGTCACGACCTTGGTGTTCAGCGCGATGGCCTCGTCGTGCCGGCGCTGTCCACCGTAGGCGAGCGCGAGGCCCGCGGCGGCGTCGATGGTGTCTTCGTCATCGGCGCCGAGCAGGCGTTCATGGTCTTCCAGAACGGTCCGGCCAAGGTTGATCGCCTGGGTGTGCTCCCCGACCATCCACAGTTGGCCGATCATCCATCCGCGCAGACGCAGCAA
>NZ_QHHV01000656.1:0-582 GCF_003947245.1 Actinoplanes sp. ATCC 53533
GACACCCGTTCTGGGCGCCCGACCTGAACAAGTGGGTGAACGCAGGCGAGCTTACGTCCGGCGCGATGCTGAAGACCGGTGCGGGCACACACGTCCAGATCACTGCAGTCAAGAAGTGGACCGCCCAGACGCAGCGGGTCCACAACCTCACAGTCGACGGCCTCCACACGTACTACGTCGCCGCTGGGGATGCATCGGTTCTCACCCACAATTGCGGTAAGAGTAGTACGGGCGGAGTCGATTACGTTGACACGGATGGCTGTAGCAATGTTTGCATGGGCGTGAATCCACATTCTGATGACCTTGCATCCGCTGTCGGTGGGCACACATTTAATGGACCGGCATGGTCTGGGACAAATACCGCGAGTGGTAGGCCGCTGTGGATGGAAGGCATCAGTACGGTCGCACGCAGCGGCAATATCAGAATCTCATTCTCATTGGATGGGCTTTTTGGTGCCGGTGGCAGGACTGTTGCTGGTTCGGCGGAAGAAGCGTTCAGCGCGAATTATGCACGCGGATTGCCGATGGTAGCGGACTGGAAGCTTGGCGCAGGGAGGGAACGGAACCGCTTGGGAGCTTGCT
>NZ_QHHV01000657.1:0-617 GCF_003947245.1 Actinoplanes sp. ATCC 53533
GGCACGGCTCTGCTGTCCGCGGCGGCTGCCCCGGGTGTGGCTGTCCCGGCCAGGAGCGTCACAGCCAGCGCCGTGACACCTACCCGGCGGAAGAAACGCGGCATTCGGAACACGTTGTTCTCAATGTTCATGGTGCCAAGATGGCACATCTATGGCGCCACGTAAAGTCATAATGGCGCCACTATGGCACCAGCTCCTCGCCGCCTACGGCGGCGACTGGTACAACGTCATTCCGATCGCCGCCCATCGGTGCGGGTTCTACGCATGGGGCAATCTCACGCTGGGCGAAGCGGCATCCCGGGCCATCCGGACCGACCGGAACAACGCGAACGGCACGTCACCAGACCCGGTCGGACGTCCTGCTGGTACGCGGGGAAGCGGGACGTCCGGTCCATCCGGCGACGGTCAGGCTGCTGTGGTGAACAGGGCGGCGTAGCGGTTCAGGTAGAGCGGCCATCCTTCGTCGTGGGCGACGCCGTCGCGGACGGATTCCCAGCCGGGTCCGTGCCGGTCGAGGTGGCGGTGCTCCAGCTCGACCCTCGTACGCTGGGGTGTTTCGGCGACGAACCGGACCTCGACCTCGCTGGTGTTGTCCGGCTCGGTCTCGACCTGCCATT
>NZ_QHHV01000658.1:0-531 GCF_003947245.1 Actinoplanes sp. ATCC 53533
ACCTGCGCTGAATAGCTCCTCGCACGCTGAGCCCCGCCTCGATCGAACCAGACTCGAAGGCGAGCGCGGCTCGAAAGCTGGGGCCCTGCTCGATTCAGTGTTGCCGGGCTCCGCCCAGCCGGCAGCACCGTCGGCGACTGACTGCGCCGGCACTTTCGCTCACCAGATGACGTCTGGATCCACGCTCAGCCCGAGATCGGCGACCTCCACCTCCAGAGCGTCGGCGAGCAGCCGACGGTTGCGCTCGTCGGCCACCCGGTCGTCGTTCTCCCACCTGCTGAGCATCGTCACCAGAGATTCCGCGCCGGCCGTTCGCCCGCGATGATTCCTGCCGACAAGGACCATCCGACGTGCGAGCTGCTGATGCGACCAGTCCCGCGCCTTGCGGATCCGCCGTAGCCGCCGACTGAACGGCAACTGCGCCCAGCCGGGCGACGCACGAAGTTCCTCCAGCAGCGTCTTGAACGACGGTGCGAGATTCTCCTGTTCTTCATCCGCTGAGCCGGCCTGTTCGCATCGCGCCGCGACCTT
>NZ_QHHV01000065.1:0-12667 GCF_003947245.1 Actinoplanes sp. ATCC 53533
CGGACTCGGAATGGAACGAGGTCAGCACCATCCAGGCCACCGGCAGCACGAACAGGATGCCGATCACCCAGGCCAGCAGGGACAGCCAGGGTCCGCCGCGGTCCTTCTTCCTCGGTACGGCGCCGGCCGGGTCGGCCCGGTTCAAGGTGGTGGTCATCGTCCCGAGTCCTCCTTGAACAGCGACGAGACGGTACGCAGCGCGAACGTGGCGATGATGATCGTGCCGATGACCACCACGACGGCGGCCGCGGAGGCCCGGCCGTAGTCGTGCGCCTGGTAGAAGATCTGGTAGATCGTGTACGGCAGGTTCGCCGTGCCCAGGCCGCCGGACGTGATGGTGAAGACCGCGTCGAAGTTCTGCACGATGTAGATCGAGCCGAGCAGCGCGCCGAGTTCCAGGTACTGCCGCAGGTGCGGCAGCGTCATGCTGCGGAAGATCTGCCAGCCGTTGGCGCCGTCGATGCGGGCCGCCTCGATCACGTCGAGCGGGCGCCCCTGCAGGCCGGCCAGCAGGATCAGCATCATGAACGGCGTCCACTGCCAGACCAGCGCGAAGATCACCGACCAGAGCGGCATGTTGCTGATCCAGTCCGGCTGCGGCGGGTTGTCCGAGCCGAACAGCCCCCAGAGCCGGTTCAGCGCGCCGTTGAACAGCCCGTACTCCGGGTTGTAGAGGGCGTGCTTCCAGAGCAGCGCGGCGGCGACCGGCACGACCAGGAACGGCGCGATCATCATCGTCCGGACCGCGCCGCGGCCGCGGAACTTGCGGTCCAGCAGCAGCGCGATGCCCAGCCCCAGCAGCAGGCTGATCAGCACGACCCCGACGGTGAGCAGGATCGTCGTCCAGACCGCGTCCCGCATGTTGACGTCGGTGAACACCCGCCGGAAGTTGTCCACGCCGGCGAAGCCCCGCTCGTCGGGGTAGTACGCGTTCCAGTCCATGAACGAGATGACCAGGGTCGCCACGAACGGCAGCTGGGTCACCACGATCATGAAGATGAGGGCGGGCAGCAGCGGCGCCCGGCGGGCCCAGCCGGCGGCCCGGCGCGCGGCGCCCGGCGGCTTCGGCGCGGTGTCGGGCCGGGTGCCGGCCTGTTCGGCGACCGATGTCATTGGCCCTCCTCCCGGGACCGGTAGCGCTCGGCGACGTCGTCGGCGAGCCGCTGGCCCCGTTCCAGTGCCTCGTCGACGGTCATCTGGCCGGCGATGGCGGAGCTGACGTACTGCGAGACCTGGGTGCCGAGGTCGGTGAACTCGGGGATGTCGATGAACTGGATGCCGATCGCCGGGCGTGGCTGCACCCCGGGGTTGACCGGGTCCGCGCTGGAGATGGCCTGCTCGGTCGGCTCCGCGAACGCCGACGCCTCCTTGAGGTAGTCCTGGTTGCTGTAGGTGGAGGCACGCTTGCCGGCGGGCACCTTGGACCAGCCGAGCTGGCCGCCGACCAGTTCCTCGTACTGCTTGCTGGAGGCCCAGGAGATGAACTTCCAGGCGTTGTCCTTCTTCTGGCTGGCCTGCTGGATGCTCCACGACCAGGCGTACAGCCAGCCCGAGCTCGGTGTCTTCACGACCGGCGCGGCAACGTACCCGATCTTGCCCTTGACCGGGGAGTCCGCCGCCTCGAGCGAGCCGGCGGCGCTGGTCGCGTCGTACCACATCGCGGCGTTGCCCTGGACCAGGTTGTTCAGGCACTCGGTGAAGCCGGCCTGCGGGGCACCGACCTCGCCGTGCTCCCGGACCAGGTCGACGTAGAACTGGGTGGCCTGCTTGAACTCCGGCGCGTCGACCCGGGCGTTCCAGTCCGCGTCGAACCAGGTGCCGCCGAAGGTGTTCACCACCGTGGTGAGCGGGGCGAAGATCTGGCCCCAGCCGGGCTGGCCGCGCAGGCAGATGCCGGCCATGCCGGGCTGCTTGCCGTCGACCTGCGCGGCGATGTCGGCGACCTGCTGCCAGGTGGGCTTGGCCGGCATCTGGATGCCGGCGGCGTCGAGCACGTCCTTGCGGTACATCAGGAACGAGGACTCGCCGTAGAACGGCTCGCCGTAGAGCTTGCCGTCCTCGGCGGTCAGCGACTTGGTCATCGGCGGCAGGATGTCCGCCTGGTCGAAGGCGGTGTCCGCGGCGACGTAGCCGTCCAGCGGCGCGATCCACTTGCTCTTGGCGTAGATCGGGATCTCGAAGTTGCTCAGCGAGGCGACGTCGTACTGGCCGGCCTGGCTGGAGAACTCCTGGCTGATCTTGTCGCGGACGTCGTTCTCGGGCAGCACGGTGAAGTTGACGTTGATGCCGGTCTGCCTGGTGAAGTTCGCCTCGGTCAGCCGCTGCAGGTCGATCATCTGCGGGTTGTTGACCATCAGCACGTCGATGCTGTCCGCGTCGTCGGATCCGCCGCCGCCTCCGCCCCAGCCGGCGCATCCCGTGAGCGTCACGGCCAGCAGGGCTGCGGCGGCTCCGCTGAGAACCGCGCGGACATGTGCACGAGACATGGTGCCTCCCCGGCGAGGCGGATCGAACTCCGGCATCTGTGACGCCGGTTACACACCGGACTCAGTAGATGCCTGAGATCGACAGGATGTCAACCATTCGTCACGCAGTGCTGCATAAATGAGTATCAAAATTGCCCGAACGTCCTCATGCGACGAACTCGCACGGGTTTCCGCCACGGGTGGGCTCAGCCGACTCGGGCGGCCCGGCCCCGCACCGCGACCACGTCACCCTGCCGCAGCTGGCGGCCCCGCCGGGTGTCCACCTCGCCGTTGACCGTCACGTCCCCCGACGCGATCAGGATCTTTCCTTCTCCCCCGGTGTCGATGAGATCGGCGAGCTTGAGGAATTGTCCGAGTCTGATCATGTCACTGTCGATGGCCACGTCACGCATGCCGCCCATCATGCCGAATCCCCGGAAAAGAAATACCGGCGCGGTTGAACCATTCCCGCGCCCGGTCCGAACTACCCCTCGTGAGGAACCTCGAGAAGCACCGCCGGGCGGGCGTACTGGCCGCCGCCGTCGCCGCGGGTGTGCTCTGCGCGGCGTCCCCCGCCGCCGCGGACGTCACGGTCAGCCCGCCCAGCGCCCCGCAGGGCAGTGGCGTCAACGTGACGTTCAAGGTGACCAACACCGCCCAGAGCGCGATCACCAAGATCAAGCTGCTGCTGCCGGCCGAGCTGCCGGTCGCCGAGGTCTATCCGCTGTCGGTGGATGACTGGGCACCGCAGATCACCACCAGATCGCTGGACACCCCGCTGATCAGCAGCCACGGCGGCACCCCCGTCACCGAGACCGCCGCGGACATCTCCTGGACGGCGATGCCCGGCAAGGCGCTGGCCCCGGGCAAGTCGGCGGAGCTGCTGGTCGCGATGGGCCCGCTGCCGTCATCGGCGGGGATGAGCTTCACCATCCAGCCCACGTACGCGGACCCGGCCAAGGGCGCACCCATGCCGCCGGCCGTGCTGACCCTGACCCCGGCGGTGCCGGGCCAGGAGGCGGCGACCCACTCCGAGCACTCCGGTACGGCCGCCGGCAGCACCGGGGACGGCACCGACGCGGCGACCTTCGCGGCCCTGCTCGACGCCAACGACGGTCCGGGCTTCTGGACCATCGCCGGCTGGGTGGTGGCCGCCCTGGCCGCGGCCGCCGGAGCAGTGGCGGTCCTGCGCGCGCGCCGTCGCCCGGCCGCTCCCGCCGCGGAGCCCGGTACCGGGGAGCCGAAGGACAAGGAACTCGTCGGCGCCGCGAAGGCGCCCCGGGTCACGGCCTGGCGTTACCAGGACAGCCCTGAGGAATGACAGACATCCCGCGCAGGTGGGCGCGGGTGTGTCGTGCTGATGCGCGTGGGGCGCGGAACACGACCGGCGGGTGGGGTCCAGGGCAAGACCCACGACCTGCAACTCGGCGGGGCGGGAAGGTTCGACTTCCCGCCCCCCTGAACTTTCACACCGAGACCGTCCGCGGGGTCTTCAGGGCGTCGATGATCTCGGACAGCACGCGGGCCGACTCCTCGTGCGGGACCTGGCAGGTGCCGGCGGCCAGGTGACCGCCGCCGCCGTACCGCAGCATCACCTCGCCGATGTCGACCGGCGAGGTGCGGTCGAGGATCGACTTGCCGCAGGCGAAGACCGTGTTGAGCCGCTGCCGGCCCCAGATGATGTGCACCGACACGCGAGCCTCGGGGAACATCGCATACACCATGAATCGGTTGCCCGCGTGGATGGTCTCCTCCTCGCGCAGGTCGACCACGACCACGTCGCCGTCCACGTGGCTGACCCGGCGCAGCTGCTCCTCGAACATCGCCGAGCAGTCCCGGTACAGGTCCGAGCGCTCCCGCACGTCCTGCAGTTCGAGGATCTCGTCGACCGTCTGCAACTGCAGGCAGGCGTCGATGAGCAGCATCATCAGCTGGTAGTTCGAGATCCGGAACTCCCGGAACCGGCCCAGCCCGGTGCGGCTGTCCATCAGGAAGTTGAGCAGCGTCCAGCCCTGCGGATCGAGGATGTCGTCCAGGGCGTAGTCGGCCGAGTCGGCCTGGTCGACGGCGCGCATCAGCTCGTCGGAGATCTCCGGGAAGCGCTCCACCCCGCCGTAGTAGTCGTAGATGACCCGGGCCGCCGACGGCGCGTCCGGGTCGATGATGTGGTTCGACCGGTCGCCCTGGTTACGCAGCGTCTCCGAATGATGATGGTCAAACACCATGTGCGCGCCGGGAGCGAACGGCAGGTTCGTCAAGATGTCACGCTCGGTGACCTGAGTGACGCCGTCCTGCACGTCCTTCGGGTGCACGAAGGTGATCTCGTCGATCATGTCGAGTACGCGCAGCAGGACGGCACAGACCAACCCGTCGAAGTCGCTGCGGGTCACGAGCCGGTACTTCACGAGCAATCTCCCTCTGCCGATTGGCACCTTACTCCCCAGTTTGCCACTTTTACGGCTATGGGCCTGGTCGCATCGGCGTACCGGTTTGATCCGGGGCGCCCTCGCACTGCGTAAAGTTCACACGGAAGCTCACGTATGCGGTCGGAGGAAGACCTGACGATGGACAACGTTCCCCAGCTCGCACAGGACCGCAACGCCCCGCCCGCCACTCTGGTGATCTTCGGAGCGTCCGGCGACCTGACCCGCCGCAAGCTGCTGCCGGCCGTGGAGAGCCTGGCCCGGCACAACCGGCTGCCCGGCGAATTCGCCCTGGTCGGCGTCGCCCGCACGGCGATGGAGGACCACCAGTTCGCGGAGAGCGCGCTCGGTGGCCGCAGCCTCGCCGACAAGCCGCAGCTGCAGGGCGGCGGCATCCGGTACGTCTCCGGCGGCTACGACAACCCCGAAACCTACAAGCGGCTCTCCGAGGTGCTCGACGAGCTCGACGCCAGCCGCGGCACCGCCGGCAACCGGATCTACTACCTCTCGACGCCCGCCGAGGCCTTCGAGCCGGTCATCAACGGCCTGGCCGGCGCCGGGCTCAACCACGCCCGGGAGGGCTCGTTCGCCCGGCTGGTCATCGAGAAGCCGTACGGCAACGACCTGCGCACCGCGCACGAGCTCGACGGGGTCGTGCACGCCGCGTTCGACGAGCCGCAGGTCTTCCGCATCGACCACTACCTGGGCAAGGACACCGTCCAGAACGTGCTCGCGCTGCGCTTCGCCAACGCGATATTCCAGCCCATCTGGAACCGCTCCTGGGTCGACCACGTGCAGATCACCGTCGCCGAGACGCTCGGCGTCGGCACCCGCGGCGGCTTCTACGAGCACGCCGGCGCGATGCGCGACATCGTGCAGAACCACGTGCTCCAGGTCCTCGCGCTGGCCCTGATGGAGCCGCCCGCCTCGTTCGGGGCCGAGGGGCTGCGCAACGAGAAGGTCAAGCTGCTGGAGGCGATCCGGCTGCCCACCGACCGCGACATCGCCGACCTGGCGGTCCGCGGCCAGTACACCCGCGGCGGCACCCGCGACGACCTGATGGCCGGATATCGCGACGAGGTCGGCGTCGACCCGCTGTCGCGCACCGAGACGTACGCGGCCATGCGGCTCAACGTCGACAACTGGCGCTGGGCCGGGGTGCCGTTCTACGTACGCACCGGTAAGCGGTTGCCGGCCCGGGTCACCGAGGTCGCGCTGCAGTTCCAGCGGCCGCCGCACCTGCCGATCCCGACCAACCAGCTCACCGAGCTGGACGCGGACGCGCTGATCCTGCGGATCCAGCCCAACGAGGGCATCTCGCTGCGCTTCGGCGCCAAGGTCCCGGGACACTCGTTCCGGGTGCGCACCGCGAGCATGGACTTCTCGTACGAGCAGACGTTCCGCGAGGAGTCGCCGGAGGCCTACGAGCGGTTGCTGCTCGACGCCCTGCTCGGCGACCCCACGCTGTTCATCCGCACCGACGAGGTCGAGCAGTGCTGGCGGATCGTCGACCCGATCATCGAGCACTGGAAGAACGACATGTCGCCGATCCCGACCTACGAGGCCGCCTCGTGGGGCCCGACCGACGCCGACCGGCTCATCGGCCGCAGCGGCCGCAAGTGGCGCAACGCGGTCTGAGAACTACTTCGCCGATCGGGCCTTCACCGCTTCGAGGGCCCGGTCGGCGTGCTCGTTCATGTTCCGCTCGCTGTGGATGACCGCCAGCACCGTGCGGTCGGTGTCGATCGCGAAGGTCATCCGCTTGACGCTCAGCGGGCCGAGCGGCAGCTTGCGCTTGATGCCGTACGCCTCGGCCGCCGTGTTCCCCGGGTCGGAGAGCAACGGGTAGTCGAAGCCGTGCAGGTCGGAGAACTGCTTCTGCTTGTCCACTTTGTCGTGACTGATCCCGACTCGCTGGGCGCCGGCGGCGGCGAACTCGGCCGCCAGATCCCGGAAGTTGCAGGCCTCGGCCGTGCAGCCGCTGGTCATCGCGGCCGGGTAGAAGAACAGCACCACCGGCCCGTCGGCGAGCAGCGTGCTCAGCCGCCGCGGGGTTCCGTACTGGTCGGGTAGTTCGAAGTCAGGGGCCAAGTCACCCTTGTCGATGCTCACCTGATCAAGGTACTCCGGCCTGATTCTGCCGGGCGACGCGTCCTCGCCTAGGGTGGAGACACCCACCGACACTGTCCGCCACGACCCCTGACTGACCCCTGCCCGCCCCCGACGAAAGCGACACCGCCATGCAGGTCTCGGTCGCGCACCACCCGCCCAACACGGCCGTTCTGACGTTGCGCGGCTCCCTGGACATCGACACCGCGCCGTCCCTGAAGGCCAACCTCAGCCGCCTCGTGGAACGCCCCAGCCCGCGCATCATCGTCGACCTGTCCGGCCTGGACTTCTGCGATTCCATGGGCGTCGGCGTCCTGGTGACGGCGCACGGCCGCGCGATGGAACGGGGCGGCTGGGTCCGGCTCGCCGCGCCCTCGGGCTTCCTGCGCCGGCTGCTCGAGACCCTCGGCCTGATCGACTACCTGTCGCTGCACACCGACGTCGAAACCGCGATGAAGGACTGAGCGGGCAGGGGGCGCCCCGGTCACCCGGAACGCCCCCTTTCCGACGGTCAGCTGGTGAGACGTCAGCTGGTCAGGCCGAACACGATCCGGCCCAGCGTGTCCTCCGTACCGATGAAGCCCTCGGCGGGGCTGAACTGGCCGTCGCCGAAGTCGACGTCCGCGTCGTCCGCCGTGCCGCCGACGCCGTCCGGGCCGACGCCGAAGAGCACGTCGAAGTTGGCGCCGCCCGAGTCCATCAGGTTCGCTGTCTCGTCGGCGTTGTTGGTGTGCCAGTCGCCGAAGAAGTGGCCCGCCTCGTGGGCGGTCACGTTGCCGATCGCCTGGCCGACGAACGCGACCCGGTCGCTGGCACTGGTGAGGTACGTGTTCAGCGAGGCCGAGCCGCCGGCCGGGTCACTGAGCACGTCCTGCAGCACCAGGGCGGTCTCCTCGGTCTCGAAGTTGCCCGGGTCGATGCTCTGCGCGATGCCGATCGTCTCCACCCCGGACTCGGCGATGGTGCCGCCGACGATGATCCGGCTGACGTTCTTCTGGCCCCACGGGTCCGCGTGATCCTTGCTGTTGAGGATCTTCAGCCGGAACTTGCTGTTGAGACCGCTGTCGATCAGATCCCGCCGGAGGTTCTCGGTGACGCTCGCGACCACCGCGTCGATCACCGTGTCCTCCTCGACCCGCGGGATGCCCCACTTGGCGAGGAAGGCGGAGAACGGGCTGAGCGTCACGTTGCCGGTGCCGCCGAAGACGCCGGTGTTGACCCGGCCGCCGTCGAAGTCCAGGAACAGCGTCTGCGTCGGCTTCGCACCCTGCAGCACCGGGCGGTACGCCTCCACGGTGATGTCGTAGCTGCCGGCACCCTGCCGGACGCCCACGTAGTGCCAGCCGGCCTTGGTGGCCACGTAGTCGGTGGCCGCGTTGCCGCCGCCCGGCAGCAGCGAGTCCATCGGGTAGATGAAGCTCGCGTCCTGCTCCGAGCCGTGCACCTCGCGCGGGGTGGTGTCATAGACCGTCAGGTACGACGCCGCGCCCTTGACCGACGCGCCGAGCACGTCGCCGGCCTTGAGCTTGACCGCGAAGAAGTCCTCGTCGTCCGAGGCCGCCGAGATGGTCACCGTGTACGGGCCCTCGCCGGCGCCGCCGTCGCCGCTGGCGGGATCGAACGGATCGGCCGGCAGCCCGCTGTACGCCGCGACGACCGCGTAGTACGTGCCGGCGGCCGGAACCTTGTACTTCAGCAGGCTGTCGAAGCTCTCGCCGCTGTCGTCGTCGGACGCCACGATCGTGCCGTCCGGCGTGTAGAGCGCGACCAGGGTGTCGAGCGGGCCCGTGGGGGTCGCCGTCGCCACGGTCACGACCTGGCCGGCCGTGGCCTGCAGCTTGAAGAAGTCGAAGTCGTTGGTGCCGGTGCCGGCGGAGCCGTGCGGGCCGTCGCCGATGGTGGCGCTGGTGACGATGGCCCGGCGGGTGGCGCTGAGGCCGGTGTCCCCGGCCAGCGGGATCGACCCGTCGTCCTCCGGGGTGGCGGCCCGGGTGGCCGGGGTGAAGGTCTCGGGGTTGAGCGCGCCGAGCACCCGGATCGCCGGGTTCTGCCCGCTGCCCGTGCCGAAGTTCTTGATGAGCTGGGCGGACGCGGGGTCCTCGTTGGAACCGCGGGTGCCCGCCGGCTCGTCCTCGTCGACCACGACCGCGGCCGCCGCGGCCCTGGCGGCCGCCGCCGACGGCAGGGCCCGCAGCCGGGCCGCGTCCTTCGCCGGGGCCTGGTTCTTCATGTAGTCCGCCCAGCCGCTGTAGTCGGCCTTCGCGGGGTCGGGCAGCAGCGCCAGGAACGGGTTGACCCCGGCGGGCTTGGCACCCGGTTTGGCCTTGGTGGCCACCGGGAGCCCGGCGTCGACGGACGCCTGGTCGGCGGGGCTGAGCCCCGGATCGGTCTGGAACGGAGCGGCCGGCGCGGCGCCCGGTGTGAGCGCAACGAGTCCGAGCACTACTGCTCCGACGGTCGCGATGCTTCGTCGCATCTGTGATCCCCCTTCGGTGCGTCCGGGGCCCCCGCCACGGACGGCACTCGCGACGCTACTGAAGGTGTCGATCAATATCTAGGGCTGTCTATGCACTGTCACAGGTGTATACGGGTAACCCGACCGCGCCCGCCGTGGCGCGCGTCACGCGATCGAGCCGTCACACGGATCGGGCCGCCGGTGTCTCGTGTTCGTCCAAGTGCGACAGCACGCGACGCCACGAGTGAGGACGAAGTCATGGAACCCCGTCTCGACCTGTTCACCAACGAGATCGGCGGAAAGTTCGCCAAGCGCTTCGCCAACGCCGGCCTGGTGATCAACCAGTCGACGCTGCCGAAGGCCACCCAGGAACTGGTGAGCCTGCGCGCCAGCCAGATCAACGGCTGCGGCTGGTGCATCGACATGCACACCAAGGAGGCCACGGCCGCGGGCGAGACCGCGGTCCGGCTCCATCTGGTCGCCGCCTGGCGCGAGTCCACAGTGTTCACCGAGGCCGAGCAGGCCGCGCTGGCCCTCGCCGAGGAGGGCACCCGGCTCGCCGACGCCCACCAGGGCGTGTCCGACGAAACCTGGGCCCAGGTGCGCAAGCACTACGACGACGACCAGGCGGCCGCGCTGGTCTCCCTGGTCGCCCTGATCAACGCGGCCAACCGGCTCGCCGTGATCCTGCACCAGAAGGGCGGCTCCTACGAGACCGGCATGTTCGCCGCGTTCAACTGATCGGCGGGCGAGCCCCGGCCCGGCCCTGGATCCCTCGGTCCGGGCCGGGCAGGTCCACCGCCGCGCCGGGCGTGCGAATCGCCGTACCGGTCAGGTCTGGTGCTTTTCGAGAGCCGCCGCGCGCCGCGATCCCAGGTCTCCGGCACGGCGGCCCCCTCAGGCCGGCGAGTGCCGGATCCCCGGAGGTCACTAGCCGCTCGGCTATGGTGCAAGCTAGCCGAGCGGCTATCCGAAGACAAGGTCTCGCTAGGATCGGCCGGCGGCTCGCTCAAGGAGGAGACCCCCATGCAGGGCAGCACCCGGGGCACGGGCACGGCACGAGAGCGCCTGCTGTCGGCGGCCATGGAGCTCTTCGCCGAGCACGGCGTCAGCGGCACCTCGCTGCAGATGATCGCCGACCGGCTCGGGGTCACCAAGGCCGCCGTGTACCACCAGTTTCCCACCAAGGACGAGATCGTGCTGGCCGTGATCGAGCCGCCGCTGTCCCGGCTGGAGCCCATCGCCGAGGCGGCCGAGCGGCACCGGACACTGGCCGCCCGCCGGCAGCACGCCCTCAGCGCGATCATCGACCTGGTCGTGGAGTACCGCCGGCTGTCGGCCGTGGTGAGCTACGACCCGGTGGTCGCGCGGCTCGTCCGGCAGCACCCGGCCGTGGCGACGCTGGAACGGATCGTCGCCCTGCTCACCGGCCCGGATCCGGACACCGCCACCCGGGTGGGCGTGGCCATGGTGAGCGGCGGGCTGATCTCGGTCGGCATGGATCCGGCGATGGCCGGCCTGCCCGACGACGAACTGCACCGGCAGCTACTCGTGACCACCTGCCGCACGCTGGGCGTCCGGGCGCCGCGCGCGAAGTAGGGCGACCTGCCGCACCCTGAGTGGTCAGGCGCCGCGCACGAAGCAAGGCGGCCTGCCGCGCCGGTCGCCGCGCGCGAATGACGCGGCCTGAGGGCCGGGCACCGCGCGCGGCTGAGCCGGGCTCACCGCGGTCGGTGCCAGCGGATCCACGCCGCCTGGCCGCCGTCGACGAGCAGGTCGGTGCCGGTGATGTAGAGCGACCCGGGGCCGGTCAGGAAGGCCACCGCCTCGGCGATCTCCCCCGGCGTCCCGGTGCGGCCCGCGCCGCAGTCCTCGAGCATCCGCATCATGTGCGCGCCGGTGGCCGACTCGGCCTCCGCCCGGGACATCGCGGTGGCGATGACCCCCGGGCTGACGGTGTTGATCCGGGCGCCCCGCCGGTTCCACTCCAGCGCGGCGGCCTGCACGCGGACGTGGTTGGCCCGCTTGGCCAGGATGTACGCCGCCAGCGGGTCGTCGCCGACCGCGGTGACGACGGCGAGGCCGGCCAGGCTGTCGACCGGGGCCGTCGCGAGCGCGACCTCGTCCTCGCGGCCCAGCGAGGCGTAGTGGCCGGCCATGCTGGAGACGCAGACCAGCGAGGTGCCCCGGGTGGCCACCGCGGTGAACGCGTCGATCACGTGGACCGTGCCGAGCAGGTCGACGTCGATGATCTTCCGGGCGGACGCCGTCGCGGCCGACACTCCGGCGGTGTGCACCACCGCGGTCAGGCGCCCCTGCCCGGCGGCGAGTCGCGCCAGCTTCTCCACGTCGCCGCGGTTCGCCACGTCGATGACCTGCCCCGTCGCGGCGTACCCCTCGGCTTGCAACGCCGTGACGGCGCGGTCGAGGGCGTCCGCCGAGGCGTCGGCGAGGATCAGCTCCCGTCCGCTGCCGAGCCGGCGGGCGACCGCCGTGCCCATTCCGCCGGTGCCTGTCACCACGACCACGTCAGCCGGCCCGCTCACCGCTCATCACCTCGTTCTCCGTTACCGCCGGTCCCGGCTTCGCCGGGCCGATCGCCTGCGACCAGGTGACGCCGCCGGCGATGGCGCTGCGCCAGGGCCGGATCACCTTCGGGGACATGCCGACCGCGAGCACACCGGTGAGGCGGTCACCGGAGCGGTACGCGGCCACGAACCGCCGCTGCGCCAGGGCACCGTCGACCACCTCGACGGCGTCGTGGCCGCGCAGGTAGCCGTACGCCTGGATCTTCATGTCGTACTGGTCGGACCAGAAGTAGGGCACGGGAGCGAAGGGCTTTCGCTCCCCCGGCCGCAGCAGGTTGCGGGCCACCGCCATGCCCTGCTCGGCCGCGTTGGTGCGGTGCTCGATGCGCATCGGCACCCCGAACAGGTCGTTGTGCCAGCGGGCGACGTCCCCGGCACCGTAGACGTCCGGCGCGGCGGCGCTGTACCGGTCGCAGACCAGGCCGTCGGAGAGCGCCAGCCCGCTGTCGGCGAGCCACTCGGTGTTCGGCTGGGAGCCGATGGCGACCAGGACCTCGTCGGCCGCCACCAGCTCGCCGTCGGCGAGCCGGACCCCCTCGCCGCTCACCGCGGACACCGTGACCCCGGTACGCACGGTCGACGCCGTTCGTCCTCGTGCGCTTGGGACAGCACGCGCCCGACGGTCTC
>NZ_QHHV01000659.1:0-614 GCF_003947245.1 Actinoplanes sp. ATCC 53533
TTTGGAATGAAGCTCAGGATCGTCACCCAGAACGTCGAGGCGGGCGCAGCCGCCCAGAACCGATGGGCGGCGCTGGCCGCCGCGATCAACGACCTGCAGCCACAGTTGGTGATGTTGCAGGAGGTCGACTGGCTCACCAACCCCTCCGCGATCCGTGCGGCCGAATGGGATCTGGGCATGCGGCTGCTCGTCGCCAAGTCGCGCCACATGCCGACCGCGATCGCCTGGGATTCCGACCGGCTGACCCTGCGCGACAGCCACACCGACACCCAACACAAGACCTGGCACGGCTACTGCCTCGCCAGCTTCGACCTGACCGGAATCGACCTGCCGTGCCAGTTCGTGGCCATCAGCGCCCACCTGAACCCGAGCTCCGCGGCAGCCGCCGCGATCGAGGCGCAGATCATCGGGACCAGGGCATACCGACACGACGGCCTCGGCGTAATCGCGGGCGACGTCAATCACCCGCCGCTAGACGACCCGGAGCCGGACTGGACCACGATCCAGCCGTACAACCGGATGGCCCGCTGCCTGCCCATCACGTCCCCCGACGACCCGTGGCGGGCCAACACCATCGTCGGACAAACCCTGTACTCCGGCGGCTTCACCGACGT
>NZ_QHHV01000660.1:0-575 GCF_003947245.1 Actinoplanes sp. ATCC 53533
GCCGACGACTCCTTCTTCGGCGAGGTCGACGAGACGGCCCGCACGCTGGCCCTGGACCTGCGCGAACGGGTGCTGGCCATGCCGGACCCGCAGCCGGTCACCATGTTCGACCACGTCTACCCGAACGGCTCGCCCGAGCTCGACCAGCAGCGCGCACAGTTCGCCGCCTACGAGGCCTCGTTCGAAGGGAGCGCCCACTGATGAGCGAGACACTCACCCTCGGCAAGGCCCTGAACCACGGCCTGCGCCGCGCGCTGGAGAACGACCCCAAGGTCGTCATCATGGGCGAGGACGTCGGCAAGCTCGGCGGCGTCTTCCGGATCACCGACGGCCTGCAGAAGGACTTCGGCGAGAACCGGGTCATCGACACCCCGCTGGCCGAGGCCGGCATCATCGGCACCGCGGTCGGCCTGGCCATCCGCGGCTACCGGCCGGTCTGCGAGATCCAGTTCGACGGGTTCGTCTTCCCGGCGTACAACCAGATCGTCGCCCAGGTGGCGAAGATGCACTACCGGTCGCTGGGCAACGTCACGCTGCCGATCGTCATCCGGATCCCGTACGGCGGCGGCATCGGC
>NZ_QHHV01000661.1:0-565 GCF_003947245.1 Actinoplanes sp. ATCC 53533
GTAACGTTGGAGGCCCAGCCGTTGGTTTCGGTCTTCGGCAAGGAGACGCGCCCTGGCGTCGCCAGTACCGACTTGCTGCCGTGGGGCGAGATTTCGAGCGTCTCGCTGTCAGCGACCAGGTTCGCGCCCGACGGGCGGCGCTGGGTCACCCTGACTGTTGACACCACTTGGGGCGAATACTTCGAGGTGCATGAGGATACCGAGGGCTTGGCGGATGCAGTACTGGAGCTGTGTCGCATGTCCGGGTTTCCGGCGCCTGACGCGAGGACGTTGACCGCGTCTGGGCAGGTGATCTGGAAAAGGCCCGGGCCCTCTTGAACATGTGCGCGCTTCTGCCGCGATGATGTGTGCCGCCCAGAACTCTCCGCTGCCGGCCGCAGGGGCGCGACCACGCAGGAGTGAAAGATCGACGGCGGCCGGTACGCTCACGGGCCATGGATCAGCCCACCGCAACAATCATCGCGTCGCTCGGGTCGACCGTCGTTGGCGTAGTGGCGCTGGCCTCAGCCGCCTGGCAGAGCAGCAGAACGATGCAGCACCAGCGGCAGATGGCATCCGACCAGCG
>NZ_QHHV01000662.1:0-653 GCF_003947245.1 Actinoplanes sp. ATCC 53533
GGAGAAGTCGAACGCCGGCGAGATGAAGTTCGCGACGATGTTGATGCCGATGGTGGCGATCGTGAAGGTCAGCGCGCCGAGCACGATGGCGAAGGTGCTGTCGATGCGGGCCACCGTGGTCACCGGGTCGGTGATGAGCTCGCCGAAGACCGGGATGGTCAGCGACGAGGTGACCACGACCAGGATCGAGAACGCCAGGAAGTTCACCGGCAGGCCGAGCAGGTTGCCGCGCTTGACCGCCCGGAACGACCTGCCGTACCGGGAGAAGTCCCCGAAGTTCAGCATCGGCCCGGAGAAGTACGAGACCACCAGGGCGATCGCGCCGAGCATGACCGGAACGGCGCTCAAGCCGGTGTAGCTGACCTCGCCCAGGTTCAGGTTGATGGCGCCCCAGCCGGCCTGGTAGATGAGGTAGCCGGTCAGCACGATCATGACGACGTAGACGGCCGGGCCGCAGAAGTCGATGAACTTGCGGATGGTCTCCATGCCGGTCCAGAAGACCGCCGCCTGCAGGACCCAGAGCAGGGCGTAGGTGCACCAGCCGAGCAGCGGCAGGCCGAGAAAGCCGTACCGGTCGACGTCCGCGTACGGCATCAGCGCGGGGAAGAGCTTGAGCACCACCACGTCGAGGGCGGCCGAGGCGAGATAGGTCT
>NZ_QHHV01000663.1:0-562 GCF_003947245.1 Actinoplanes sp. ATCC 53533
CCTGAGACGGGCTCGGCGCGCTGCCGAGCACCGCCCTGCCAGCCCGGTTAAGGTGACCGGAGCCACCGGCGACCAAGGGGACGATTCGATGCGCCGACGCACTGTGCTGGCCACCGTACCGGCAGGCATACTCGCCCAGCTCAACCACTCGCTCGCCGTGCCGACCGACCCCACGACGGCCGTCCAGCACATCGGTGCTGCAGAGCAATACCGGCGAGCCCGCGAACTGTTCGACGCTGGGCAACTGGTCCAGCTCCTCGACGCGATGCCCGACCTGCTTGCCACCGCCAACGCCGCCTCGCCCAGCCCGGCCGCGTATGTCCAGCTCACCGCCTGCTACACCCTCGCCAGCGAGACCCTTAACAAGGCCGGCGCGCACAAGGGAAGTCGGCTGGCCGCCGACCGCGCCGTCATCTTCGCTGATCTGGCCGAGTCGCCACTGTCGAAAACTGTGGCTGCCCGCGCCCTCGGCATCGTGTTGCGCCACCAGGGTAATTACGAGCGGGCGGACGGAGTCGTGATCGCCGCGGCGAATGCGCTCGAAGCGACCGGCCTGCCAACC
>NZ_QHHV01000664.1:0-639 GCF_003947245.1 Actinoplanes sp. ATCC 53533
AGCGCCGGGAAGCCGATCACGTCCCCGACCGCGTAGATGTTGTCGACCGCGGTGCGGTAGCTGGTGTCCACGTCGATCCGGCCGCGCTTGTCCGCGCTCAGCCCGGCTGCTTCCAGCGCCAGGTCGTCGGTCTGCCCCTGCCGGCCGGCCGAATACATCACCGTGTCGGCCGCGATCTTCTTGCCGCTCTTGAGGATGCAGAGCGCGGCGGTCTGGTGGCGCTCGACGGCGGCCACCTCCTCGCCGAACCGGAACGTCACCGAGAGGTCGCGCAGGTGGTACTTCAGCGATTCGATGATCTCCTCGTCGCAGAAGTCGAGCATCTTGTCCCGCCGCTCGACGACGGTGACCTTGGTGCCGAGGGCGGCAAACATGGAGGCGTACTCCATGCCGATCACCCCGGCGCCGACCACGACCATGCTGCGCGGCACCTTGTCCAGGTTGATCACGCCGTCCGAGTCGACGATCGTCCGGTCGTCGAAGTCGACGCTGTCCGGCCGGGCCGGCCGGGTGCCCGCGGCGATAATGATCTTGTCGGCGGTGACCTTGGTGTCGCGTCCGCTGCCGTCGTCGATCGAGAGGGAGTGCGCGTCGGTGAAGTGGCCGGTGCCGGTGAGCATCGCGATGTGGTTGCGGGCC
>NZ_QHHV01000665.1:0-554 GCF_003947245.1 Actinoplanes sp. ATCC 53533
CCCAGCACGAGCAGTTCGCCGTGGATGCGGCGGTAGCCCCAGTTGCTGTTCTCTCGGGCCAGGCGCAGCACCAACGTGCGGATCGACTGGATCGTTCGTGGTCGCCCGATCTGGCGGGGCCGGGAGATCCGGGCGTGCCGGCGGGCGATCAGGTCCCGGTGCCAGCGTAGGACCGTCTCCGGGCATACCAGCAGCCGCAGACGGTCCAGTACGGTTCGTGGTAGCGGGTACAGCAGGGCTGCCAGCCAGGCCCGATCGGCTGGGGTGAACCGGGGCCGGGCGCCGTACAGCTGTCGCTCGAGGACCATGATCTGGTGCCGGAGCGCGAGGATCTCGGCGTCCTTGTCGCCGTCGCTCATCGGTAGCAGCCGTAGCAGCGCGAGGGCGTTGGTCACGCCGAGGTAGGCCAGTCGAAACAGCACACTCGTCATCGTCGCGCAGTGCTCGACGTAGAGCACCGTCGCGATTCAGCCGAGAGGATCCGTGTCGGCACCTGCCTCCTGGCCTCGGTGATCAAGATGACTGTGACCAGCGTGGATGAGGTTTTCGGCACC
>NZ_QHHV01000666.1:0-595 GCF_003947245.1 Actinoplanes sp. ATCC 53533
GCAGCACGAAGAGCATGTCGAGCACCTTCGCCAGCGTCGGGTCCACCTCGTAATTCACGGTGGGCAGGCCGAACGTCATGCGCAGGAAGTTCTCGACGTAGTCCAGCGAGTTGTCCGGGTACGGCAGCGGGTGGCCGATGGACTTCTTGTACGCGTACGCCGCGATGGTCGGAAGCTTCGCCATCAGCCGGATCCCGGAGATCTCGACCTGCTCCGGATCGGTCGGCTCGAGCGCGTCCTGGTAGAACGTCGACAACGCGGTGACGGCCGAGGAGAGCACGGCCATCGGGTGCGCGTCACGCGGGAAGCCGGAGAAGAAGGCGCGCATCTCCTCCTGCAGCAGCGTGTGCACGCGGATCTTGTCGCCGAACTCGGCCAGCTGGGCCGGCGTCGGCAACGCGTCGTGGATCAGTAGATAGGACACCTCGAGGAACGAGGCCTTGCCGGCGAGCTGCTCGATCGGGAAGCCCCGATAGCGCAGGATGCCGGCGTCACCGTCGATGTAGGTGATCGCCGACGCGCAGGAAGCCGTGTTGACGAAGCCCTGGTCCAGGGTGACGTATCCGGGTCTCCTTCAGCAGCGCGCTGACGTCGA
>NZ_QHHV01000667.1:0-532 GCF_003947245.1 Actinoplanes sp. ATCC 53533
GGTCGATGTCGGCGCCGTTGAACGCCAGGTTGAGCTTGAAGTCGGCGGCCTGCGGATGCGCGGCGCGCAGGGCGGTCTGCTGGTTGTCGAGGTTGACGGCGTCGTGCCCGCTGACCTTGAAGCCGGGCTCGTACTCGACGTGGCCGTCCGGATAGTAGTGGTCCGAGGTGTTGAACCAGTCGTCGATGTCGACGTTGAGGTGGTGCCGCTGCTCGCCGAGGAACATGCCCTTGCTCGTCCACCGGAGCATGCCGTAGACCAGCAGGTCGGAGTGCGTCAGGTACTGGTTCGAGGTGAAGGTCAGCGCCAGCCGCTCGCGGCCGTCGCTGGAGGTGGTCCGCACCCCCAGCACGTCCGAGCCGTTGGTGACGGTCGCCTCGGCGGCACAGCCCGGCGTGATGGCGGTGCGGTAGACGTACGACTGCGTCAGCGGGATCTGGATGCTGCTCTTCAGGTAGTCGAACACGCCCGCGCCGGTCGCGGTGAGCGACAGGTTGATCGGGGTGCTGCCGACACCGCCCTCACCGGTGGA
>NZ_QHHV01000668.1:0-670 GCF_003947245.1 Actinoplanes sp. ATCC 53533
TCGTGGTCGTGGCCGGCATACCCCGAACGAACCCGAGCCGGGCTCGGGCGATGTCGTCCAGATCGTGCAGCCAGTCCGCGATCGCGGCCACCGACGTAGCCCCGGCCAGCACCGCGCACACCGCGACCGCCAAGAGCCCGGCGAGCGGGTAACGCAGCCCACGCGGGCTGCGCGGATCCGGCACCACTGCCAACGCTCGCAGCAAACCGGCCTGTTCACCCTCGGTTACCGGGCGGACTGGCGTGTCGGAGGGGGTAGCAACTGCGGACAGTACCGGTATCGGGCATGCTGACATCGCGGGTGAGGTCCTCGAAGTGTCTGGAAGCGTGAGAACTCCCATGATCACCTAGGCGATCTCACCCGCCCCGGGCACCTCCACAGAGGTCAAACACCCCACGTCATCCCAGCTCAAGCCTGCAACCGCCGAACACGCAATGGCCCTGCCGTTGCTGGCGCCTGAGAATCGCCACGCCAATGCCGGCCGGCGGTCGAGCCGCACACCATCCACGCCGACCGCGGCGGCTCGATGACCTCAAAGCGGTGTCGGAAATGCTCGTCGACCTCGGCGTTCTGAGTTCACTCCCGGCCTCGAACTTCGAACGACAACCCGTATTCCGAAGCCCAGTTCAAACCATGAAATACATGCCCGACTTCCCAGACCGGCTCGACT